>JBEPXU010000013.1:0-17348 GCA_041641735.1 Ectothiorhodospiraceae bacterium | reverse complement strand
ATTAGGCCGAGCACAATCATGCCGGGGATAAGGGAGTAGATGACTTCCATAGGAATTCCGTGTTGCGTGTGGTCTTTTACTATGACTCAGCTTGCGGATATTTGTTCCGCAGGCCGAGTATAGCAAGATTACAGGTTTTAGGTCTCAGCAGGAAGGTAGAATATTAGCGCTCACTTCTCACCCTTGAAAAGGGTGCGAATTCGAGCGGCATTTCCGATAACCAGCAGGGAGCTGACAGGCATGGAGACAGCCGCCACCAAGGGAGTGATGAAGGCCATCATCGCCAGTGGAACCATGATGATGTTGTAAGTGAATGAGATACCGATATTCTGTCGGATAGTGCGCAGAGTACGGCGTGAGAGGGCGGTGGCAAGACGTACCTTGACCAGTTCGTCGCTGATCAAGACGATATCGGCGCTCTCCACCGAGACATCGGTGCCGGATCCGATCGCAATCCCCACATTGGCACGAATCAGTGCTGGTGCGTCATTGACCCCATCCCCGACCATAGCGACCCAATCGCCTTTCTCCTGCAGTTCGCGTATCACCCTGTCCTTGTCCTGGGGTAATACCTCGGCGATGACCTCCATACCACCAAGCTGTTCCGCTATGGCCTCGGCAACACGGCGACGGTCTCCGCTTAGCAGGGTCATGCGAATTCCATCGGCATGTAATTGTTCAACCAGGTCGTGGGCATCAGGGCGTAGCTCGTCGGCGATGGCTAGCAGACCGGCATAGTTGCCATCTACCGCGATATGGACACAGCTGTGTGCATCGGCCTCCAGTTCTGTGATGGTCTCGGCAAAGCTGTTATCGATAACCACGCCATTCTGTTCCAACCAAATGGCAGTGCCGATGATGACATTGCGATCCATGACTCGGGCCTTGACGCCATTTCCAGGCCGGCTCTCAAAATCGGTTGGTCGCAATCCTCGATCGGAAATGTGACGCTCTTCTGCCCCCTCAAGGATCGCTCTGGCGATATTGTGTTCGGAATAGCGTTCTACGACTGCTGCAAGGTGTAAAAGCTCCTGCTCATCGAACGGTTTGGCGGGGATGATTCTCTGTAGGCGCATCTTTCCGGTCGTTAGTGTGCCGGTCTTGTCAAACACGACGTGGTCGATGGCCGATAGGGTTTCGAGTACTTCGCCGTTTTTGACCAGAATACCGTGACGTGCACCCTGGCCGGAGGCCACAGCAATCGCCATAGGTGTGGCCAAGCCGAAAGCGCAGGGACAGGTGATGATTAATACCGAGGTTGCAGCCATAAGCGCAAGTTCGAAATCGTTTCCTACCCACCAGGCAAAGGTGATGCTGGCCAGTACGAGGGTGATGAGGACGAACCAGGGGACGATGCGATCGGCCATGCACTGTATTGGCGCCTTGGAAGCCTGTGCCTCTTCGACCAGGGCAATGATCTTGCCCAGAGAGGTGTTCTGCAGGGTGCCGGTGACCTTGACCGTGATGGCGCTACTGACATTGAAGGTTCCGGCAGAAACCTCATCACCGTATCCTTTGTTAAGTGGTTCGGATTCACCACTGAGCATACTCTCATCGACACTGCTGCGGCCCTCGACAATGATCCCGTCGACAGGGATCTTGTTGCCAGCCTTTACAAGGACAAGCTGCTCGGGTTTGACGCTGCGGATAGGGGTGACTTTCTCATCTCCATCGAGGATCAGTGTTGCAACACGTGGTTGTAGGTCCATCAGCCGCTGGGTGGCAGCGACGGCGTGGCGCTTGGACATTGCCTCGAGGTAGCGACCGACGAGGATGACGAAGAGAAAATTGACCACGGTATCGAAATAGACCTCACCAACGGTGGAGCCGCTAACGGTGATATAGACAGAATAGAAGTATGTCGTGCTTGCACCGATGGCGATTGGCAGATCCATCGTCAGGTGCAGGTTACGCAGTCCCGACCAGGCACCCTTGAGAAATGGCCAACCGGAGTAGAAGAGCGTGGGTGTGGCCAGGCCGAAACCGATCCAGCGAAACAGGCCGAGGAACTCGCCGCCATCGGCGGTATCGGCGCCGGCATAAATCGCAATGGAGATCCACAACAGGTTCATCATGGTAAAACCGGCAAAAGCCATGCGGAATAGCAGTGCACGATTTTGCCGTTTGATGGTACCTTCCGCGGCTTCCGGATCGAAGGGGACAGCGGAATAACCGATTTCACCCAAACGCCGGATGATGTCGGAAAGTTGGACCTGGCGGTTGTCCCAGCGTAGTAACAGGCGTTTGCCGGAGAGATTGACCTGTGCGTTCAGCACACCTGGGAGGTGGCCGAGGGTACGTTCAATGAGCCAGACGCAGGCGGCACAGTGGATACCCTCGACAAGTAGATGGATCTCCCTCTCTTCGCCCAGTTCTCGGATGAACTCCTCCTGAACCTCGTCCAGATCGTAGAGGCCGACGTCCTTGGGTGGTTCGGGGGGTGGGGCGAGGAGCGTGCCATCAGGGGTGCGCTGGTAAAAGCCATCAAGGCCTGCATCATAGATGGCGCGGCAGACAGACTGACAGCCAATACAGCAGAATTGGCGTGGTGCGCCCTCTATCTCCTCGATGTACTGTTCGTCAGGCGGTAACGGCAGGCCACAATGGAAGCAACTGCCGTCATCGGCATGTTCAGTACTACCCATATGGCGGTAAGGGGCTAGGGTACTTGAACGTGGATACGGCGCGAGATATTCAGCTCATCGTCTCCACGGGTAACGTTAACTTTCAAGTCCCAGATACCCTTGAGGGGTAGCGCAAAACGGGCTTGGTAGATACCGTTAGTGACAAAATCCATGTTGATCTTGATATCGGCACTGGCATCAGAGGGGCGATAAGCCTGCATGGTAACCTCAGCCCCGTTCAGCGGCATGCCGACCTTATCCACAATATTGACGTGGAAGGTGGTGGCTTTACCTGCCACGACTTCGGATGGAGTCTGGACGTTGATATCCCATCCCAGGCGGTTACGTGCCTTGAGCCGTTCCTGGAAGTGCTCCTCTACGGCACGTCCCTTTTCGTAGTAGTTCTTATCAACCAGGCCGGGGTTGGTTTTAAAGGCGGTCACGATAAACGCGACATTAACTGCAAGAACGGTGATCAACAGTCCAAGCCACCCCAGAACCCACGGGTTGCGCATGGCTTGTTTGTTACCCTGAGAGATCAACATCATGTCACCCTGTTATAAATTTAGTGCGAACTACGGTTTATCAGCATTGCCCGAATTAAAGGCGTGGACTGAAGAAGGCGCTTTCGTAGCGAACCACATCCTCAGGTTTGTCGACATTCCTCACAATGAATGTGATCGGCGTGCGTGACTTCTCGAGGCTGGAACGCGGTACCTTAACGTACACGATATGCGACAACAGTTTACCAGATTCGATGCTCAATGCCTCTTTCGCATCCATAAGTTCCAGTTTCTCAGGCCCCTCCGCTGTGATTTTAACTTGAACTTTTTTGTCCAGTTTATTGAGGATCTTGATATCGTAGCGGTTCTGTATGGAGCCGTCACTGAGCTGCACAAACAGTGGTGAGCGTTCATGGATAACCTTGAGCTCCATGGCACCCAGGTGAGTCAGTCCATAAAGGATGCCTGACGCGGCGATGATCATAATGGTGATATAGACCAGTGGGCGCGGGCGCTGCCAGAATTTCTTGGTGGGTTTTCCCTCAATCTCATCCAGCGAGGCGTAGCGGATCAGGCCGCGAGGTTTGCCGATTTTATCCATGACCGAGTCACAGGCGTCCAGACACAGGGCACAGGTAATACAGCCCTCCTGCTGACCGGCGCGGATATCGATGCCGGTGGGGCAGACTGCAACGCACTGGTTACAGGCGATACAGTCACCGTTACCCGGTTCGGTCTCACCTTTTTTCAGTTTACCGCGTGGCTCACCACGGTTGAAATCGTAGGTCGGAAGAATGGTCTCACGATCGTACATGACACCCTGGATTCGGGCATAGGGGCAGAGCCAGAAGCAGACCTGCTCACGCATGAAGCCGGCAAGGATGAAGGTGCCGGCGGTAAAGAGGCCTAGCACCGCCCAGGCCACCGGAGAGGCAGAGAGGGTGAGGTAGCTCTGCCATAGATCGTAGGCATCGGTAAACCAGGCGGCAAACGAGATGCCTGTAAGCATGGAGATAATCAACCAGAAGAAGTACTTGGTAGCGCGCAGGCGTATCTTGGTAGCGCCCATGGGCGCCTCCTTGAGCTTGCGGCGCTTGGTCGGATTACCTTCGATCTTCTCCTCGATAAGAGTAAAAATGTCGGTCCATACGGTCTGGAAGCAGAAATAGCCGCAGAACACCCGCCCGGCGATCGATGTTACAACGGCGAGAAGGATTGCAAAAAAGAGCAGCGTGAGTGAGAGAAGCCAGACATCCTGAGGCAGAATGGTGATGTCGAAAATGTGGAACTGGCGATCGGGAATGTCGAACAGCACGGCCTGGCGATCACCCCAGCGAAGGTAGGGACCGAGGAAGAAGATCAGCCAGGTAGACATGGTGAACCATTTGATGGTTCGGTATTTGCCGGGCATGCGCTTGGCAAAGACGGTACCGGCATCGACGTTGACGTGCCAGACGCCTTCCTCTTCGTACAGAGTATCGGCATGCTGTTGTTTGGCGTCGTTTATTTCGCTCACGTCTACCTCCTAGCCTGCTACATCTTCGTAGCGGGATGTATCACAGTGAAAAGACAAATAGGTTGGTGAAAAGGTAACCCTTTCATCAAACTACTTATCTGAACTACGCCCCCGGAGGTGGGCGTTCCATGCTAACGCCGGCGAGGCTGCTTGGCAATATTAGCACAATCTAATAAAAAAAAGGGGGGATTTTCATCCCCCCTTATACATCTACAACAACCGTGTTGGTATCTACAGGAATATTAATCCTTAGAGTGGGTTGTCTTTATTAGCCTTACGACTCGAATACCAAGTACAACCAGAACGATAATGGAGCCAACTACGGCCAGGATTGAACCAATTGCTACTGCATCCATCGTTACATCCCCTCTCGGTTAGGGCCGCATGCCGATGGCACACGGCCCAGCCTTTTTACTAATTTATAAATGTAATATAAAGACCAGCTTTTACAAGATTACTGACCGCCACCCAGCTTGTGGACGTATACAGCCAGCTTCTTGATTTCGGTGTCGCTCAGCTTACCGCCGCCGAACTTCGGCATGACAGCCTCACGGGTCTGAGGATCCTGCGGATCGTTGACACCGTGCGTGATGGTGTATTTCACACTCTCACGCTGGTCCTTGGATGCAAAGCGCCAAATGCCATCGGTCAGGTCAGCGGCGCCCAGCATCGGGTTACCCTTACCGTCCATACCATGGCAGGCGAAGCAGCCTTTGGCTTGGAACAGTGGGCTGCTGGACGGGTTACCGGACATGACGGCGTCGGCCAGCTCGTTGACTTCGGCGTCACTCAACTGTGCACCATGCGCTGGCATCATACCGTTACGACCATTGGTAATGCTTTGCTGGATGGTCTCGATGGAACCACCATAGAGCCAGTCGTCGTCGGCCAGTACCGGGAAGCCCGGGTTACCCTGACCGCCAGCGCCGTGACAGGCGGCGCAGTTGTCGCCGAACAGTACCTTGGCGGAACGAACCACGTAGTTGGAAAGCTCGTCATCGGCCAGGATGGCCGCAGCGGACTTGCCCGGCAGTTGCTCTTCGTACTTGGCACGCTTGGCTTCAATGGCCTTCAGGTCCTCCTTGTACTCCTTGATCGATGTCCAACCGGTCAGACCCTTGGTGTGAGTGTCGACCATCGGCCACATCGGGTAGATCAGGCCGTAGGCCAGCACCACGATCCAGCTGGCGTGAAAGCCGATCATCCACCACTTGGGAGGCTGGTTGGTCAGCTCACGCAGGGTATCGTCCCAGACGTGCCCGGTGTCCGGGGCACCGTACGGATTGCTATTGTCACTCATTTTCTCTTCTCCGTTTCGATATTGTCATCGTCATCTTCATCTTCGAAAGGAAGGTGACGTTGAGACTCGAGTTTGTCTTTGTTCTTTGGATTGAGAACGAATACATAGGCCCAGATCATCAGCAGGAAGATACCTACCGTGACGATGGTGCCAATCCAATCGGACAGCGTCATCGCTGCCCAATCGGTTTGGAAGTATTCCTTCAGGCTATCCATTACTTGCGATAGTCCACGTTCTCATCGAACTTAACCATGGTGCCCAGCACCTGCAGGTATGCGACAACCGCATCCAGCTCGGTCTTGCCTTCTACCTCTGATGCACCGCTAGCGATGTCATCCTGGGTGTAAGGAACGCCCAAGGTCTTCATGGCACGCATCACGCGGGTGATGTGACCACCATCGACCTTAGCGTCAGCCAGCCAGGGGTAGTTGGGCATAACGGACTCGGGTACAACAGAGCGCGGTGCAATCAGGTGACGGCGGTGCCAGTCATCCGAGTATTTGGCGCCGACACGGGCCAGATCCGGACCGGTACGCTTGGAACCCCACTGGAAGGGGTGGTCGTACATGGACTCGGAAGCCAGGCTGTAGTGGCCGTAGCGCTCTTTCTCGTCACGGAAAGGACGAATCATCTGGGAGTGACAAGTGTAGCAACCTTCACGCTTGTAAACGTCGCGGCCTGCCAGTTCCAGCGCGGTGTAAGGACGAACACCATCACCGGCTTTCCAGTCGGCGAGGGTTGTACCTTCTTCACGTTGCCAGACGATTTCGGGATGCTGGTTGTGCTCCATGGTCTCGTCCAGGTAGAACAGCGGGATGATCTCCACTGCGCCCGGAATAGCGACCAGGATGGCCAGCATGAATACCATCAGGAAGACGTTACGTTCCGTCTTGTCCTGAAACTTAGTTGAATGGATTTGGTCAGCCATTGTTATTTGTCCTCCTTATCCGGCTTAGGCGTTAGCGGTAGCGGCAGAAGCGCTACGCTGGCCGGCGGCCTGGCGGATGGTCATTACCACGTTGTAGAGCATGATTGCGCCACCCAGCCAGTAGATCATGCCACCGATGGCACGCATGGCGTAGTAGGGGTGCATCGCTGCAACGGACTCGGCGAAGGTGTAGGTCAGGGTGCCGAACTCGTCGTAGTCGCGCCACATCAGGCCCTGCATGATGCCGGATACCCACATGGCGGTGATGTAGACCACGGCGCCGATGGTGGCCAGCCAGAAGTGCAGGTTAACTGCCTTGGCGGAGTACATTTTGGTGTTCCACAGTTTCTCCACCATGTGGTACAGGGCACCGGCAGCAACCATGGCAACCCAGCCCAGCGCGCCGGAGTGTACGTGACCAACGGTCCAGTCGGTGTAGTGGGACAGCGCGTTAACGGTCTTGGACGACATGACCGGACCTTCGAAGGTGGACATGGCGTAGAAGGCCAGGGACATGATGAGGAAGCGCAGGATGTAGTCGTCGCGCAGCTTATCCCAGGCACCGGAGAGGGTCATCATACCGTTGATGGCACCACCCCAGGAGGGGATGATCATCGCCAGGGAAACGGCGGCACCCAGAGAACCGGTCCAGTCAGGCAGGGCGGTGTACTGCAGGTGGTGCGCACCCAGCCATACGTAACCGAACATCAGCGCCCAGAAGTGGATAACGGACAGACGATAGGAGAAGACCGGGCGGTTAGCCTGCTTCGGTACGAAGTAGTACATGATGCCCAGGAAGCCGGCAGTCAGGTAGAAACCTACCGCGTTGTGACCCCACCACCACTGAATCATGGCGTCCTGTACACCGGAGAACACGGAGTAGGAGTGCCACATGTCGACCGGGATAGCCAGGGAGTTGACCACGTGCAGGTAGGTGATCATCACCATCATGCCCATGAAGAACCAGTTGGAAACATAAATGTGGCTGGTCTTGCGCTGGGAGACAGTCATCACAAAGTTGATGGCGTAGGCCAGCCAGACTACGGCGATCAGGATATCGATCGGCCACTCCAGCTCGGCGTACTCCTTACCACCGGTCAGACCCAGGGGAAGGGTAATTACCGCGGAAACGATGATGATGTTCCAGCCCCAGAAGGTGAACCAGGCCAGCTTGTCACTCCACAGGCGAACGCCACAGGTGCGCTGCACGGAGTAGTAGGCGGTAGCCATCAGGGTACAGCCGCCAAAGGCGAAGATAACTGCATTAGTATGCAGCGGACGCAAACGGCCGAAGGAAAGCTCAGCCATGTCCATGTTAAGGAACGGCCAGGCCAGCTCCGATGCCACGTAAACACCCACCAGGGTGCCCACGACTAGATAGACGACGGCCATAACGGTGAACCACCGTACGACGTCGAAGTTGTACTTCTCTACTTGTGTTGTTTCCACGAGTAGTCTCCTTTTGTTGTTACAAAATTGTTATGCCGAACACGGATGCCCAAGGGCTACCACCCAAAGTGTTTGTGCAGGTAGCTGAGCAGAGAGGTATCAAACCCCCGTTTAAGCTGGTTGTGCTGATACGTATCTGTCGGTTAGTCGCCTCCCCTCAGTTAGTTCTGCTGGTTACCTGCCGGCATGTGCCCTGGGCACATACCCTCCCGAAACTTAATACACTTGTCTTTAATGGGGGATTTAGGGTGATTCGGCATCAAGGAGCCGTCTCGAGTGTGCTGGAACGTCGGAAGCGGCAATGAGTTCAAGAAAGTACTTTAAAGCGTTTTCTTAACCTTATAAAAATACTAGAGTATTTTTTTGCCTGGATCCGTTTGCCACGGTGGAAAAACCCCCAAGTTTTCGTCGTAGCGGATAGAATGGTAGTCGAAAAGACGATACCAGAACATTGATTTTTGTCAATTAATGGGCCATTTGCCACAGATTTTGTCAAAACCGTGTTTTTTCACCTGTTGGTTGATGGGTACCAACAAAAACACACCTAATATATATGGAAGCTAGGCACTTTCATTTTCGGGATGGATCATCGGGGCATTGGCCACCTCACGCAGACGCGGCAGGTCGGTAATGCAGACGTGCTTACGTTGCACACTCAGCAGGCCCTCCTCCTGAAAGCGGCTAAACAGGCGGCTGACGGTCTCAACCGCCAGGCCAAGGTAGTTGCCGATATCGTTGCGCGACATGCTCAGGTAGAAGTCGGTGGGTGAGAATCCCCGCTGCAGATAGCGGTTGGAGAGGCTGAGAAGGAGGGCAGCCAGGCGCTCCTCGGCGCTTTTCTTACCCAGTAGCATCAGCAGTGACTGGTCGTGCAGGATCTCCTTGCTCAGGATCTTCAGTAGCTGATGCTGCAGGCTGGGGAGACGCATACTCAGCTCCTCCAGCCGGTCGAAGGGGATCTCGCAGATACTGGTCGTTTCAAGCGCCTTGGCGGCACAGGGGTGGTGTTGCAGGTTGATCGCATCAAGACCGAGCAGCTCACCGGGCAGGTGAAAACCGGTTACCTGTTCGTGGCCATCCTCCGTCGGGGTATAGGTCTTGATTGAGCCGGAGCGCACCGCATAGATAGCCTGAAAGGGATCGCCGACCCGGAACAGGTGCTCGCCGCGTTTTACCGGGCGCCGGCGCTTGATAATGCTGTCGAGCTCTTCCAGTTCCTTGGCATCAATGCCCACCGGCAGACAAAGCTGGAACAGGTTGCAGTCCTTACAGGCAACCTTGATTTGATCGATTTTGATAGCGGCATTACTTGCGGCTTGCGTCATGGACTGCCACTCCGAGGTATCGTTGATATCTGGAAATCCTCTTATATTTGTCCGGGTTATGCAATATGCAGTGATTTTTTACTGTGCTGTCGGCCGATTTATTTAAACGCTGCGCGGTTAGGAGTATGCTATAAGGCTTTCAAACAGACCGAGACCGTCAGATGAGGACCTCCCATGGCTGAGCGAAAGGCCACGGTAAAACGCGATACCCTTGAGACCCAGATCGCCATCAGCATCGATCTGGATGGTAGCGGCAGCGCTAAATTTGATACCGGTGTGCCCTTTCTGGAGCACATGCTGGACCAAGTGGCGCGCCACGGACTGATCGATTTGGACGTTCAGGCCAAGGGGGACCTGCACATCGATGCCCACCACACGGTGGAGGATGTCGGTATTACCCTGGGCCAGGCTTTTGCCAAGGCGTTGGGAGATAAAAAGGGAATCCGTCGTTACGGCCACGCCTATGTTCCGCTGGATGAGTCGCTCTCGCGAGTGGTCATCGACTTCTCCGGCCGCCCCGGTCTGGAGTATCACGTTGACTACCCGCGTGCACGCATCGGTGAGTTCGACGTAGACCTGCTGCAGGAGTTTTTCCAGGGCTTCGTCAACCATGCCCACGTTACCCTGCACATCGATAACCTGCGCGGCAAGAACGCTCACCACATCGCCGAGACTGTTTTCAAGGCCTTCGGTCGGGCACTGCGCGTGGCATTGGAGCAGGACGAGCGAATGCAGGGGATAACGCCCTCAACCAAGGGTAGCCTCTGAATTCAGCGGCTAATTCCTGACTGAGTCTCGATAAACCCAGCAAACCCTTCATTAAAGAGATAGCTTCCATGAGCAGTGTGGCAGTGATTGACTACGGCATGGGCAACCTGCACTCCGTGGCCAAGGCCCTGGAGCATACCGGGCGTGCGAGTGACATCCGTGTGACCCATGATGCCGAACAGATCCGGTCGGCCGATCGGGTGGTTCTGCCAGGCGTCGGCGCCATTCGCGACTGCATGGCCGAGATACGTCGTCTCGGTCTGGATGAGATCATCGCTGAGGTCGTGAAGTCCAAGCCTTTTCTCGGTGTCTGCGTAGGGATGCAGGCGCTGATGGACTTCAGCGAGGAGAACGGTGGTACCGAGTGCCTGGGGGTCCTGCCGGGGCAGGTAAACTTTTTCGGTGATGAGCTGCGCGATGGGCATAGCGGTGCCGTTCTCAAGGTACCGCATATGGGTTGGAACCAGGTCCATCAGGAGAAAGCGCATCCACTGTGGCAAGGAATCGATCAGGATTCGCGTTTTTACTTTGTACACAGCTACTATGTGACGCCAGCGGATGATGAGTATCTGGCCGCCAGCTCGGAGCACGGTGTGCGTATCGCCGCCGCCCTGGCGCACGAGAATATCTTTGCCGCCCAGTTCCACCCGGAAAAGAGTCAGCATGCCGGTCTGCAACTGTATGCCAACTTCCTGGAGTGGGACGGGCAGGCATAAACCATTTTCGGGTTGCCGGCATGATCGCCTGGTGACAGCATAAAAACACGCCATCCATGAAGGGTGGCAGCTTGGAAGAGGAAGAGAACGATGTTGTTGATCCCCGCCATTGATCTGAAGGACGGCAAGTGTGTGCGTCTTCGACAGGGGCGTATGGAAGATTCGACGGTATTTTCCGATGATCCGGTGGCAATGGCTGCTCGCTGGGTCGAGGCGGGAGCCCGCCGCTTGCATCTGGTGGACCTGAATGGTGCCTTTGAGGGCAAGCCGGTCAACGGGGAGGTGGTGCATGCCATTGCCGAGGCGTTTCCCGAGGTACCGATCCAGATTGGCGGCGGCATTCGCGACGAGGAGACGGTGCAGAGCTACCTCGATGCCGGTGTGCAGTATGTGATTATCGGCACCAAGGCAGTCAGTGCCCCGCACTTCATCAACGACCTCTGCCTGGAGTTTCCGGGGCACATAATCGTCGGTCTCGATGCCAAAGACGGCAAGGTGGCCATCGATGGCTGGTCCAAGCTCTCCAAGCATGATGTCATCGACATGGCCAAGCATTTTGAGGAGGACGGGGTGAGTGCCATCGTCTACACCGACATTGGTCGTGACGGCATGATGACCGGCGTGAATGTGGATGCCACCGTAAAGCTGGCCCAGTCGGTCAATATTCCGATCATCGCCTCCGGCGGTATTACCAATCTGGACGATGTGCGCCGTCTATGTGAGGTTTCCGAGGAGGGGATATCCGGGGCTATCACCGGTCGGGCTATCTACGAAGGTAGTCTCGACTTTGCCGAAGGGCAGAAGCTAGCCGATGAGCTTTGTCCCGATACCTACCTGTGAGTAACGCGAAGGCAATACACTGACATGGCACTGGCAAAACGCATCATCCCCTGTCTTGACGTCGACAATGGCCGCGTGGTCAAGGGCGTACAGTTCGTCGACATCCGCGATGCCGGCGATCCGGTAGAGATCGCCAAGCGTTATGACGAGCAGGGCGCTGATGAGATTACCTTTCTCGATATCACCGCCTCCTCCGATGAGCGCGAGACGATGGTGCACGTGGTCGAGCAGGTCGCAGGGCAGGTCTTCATCCCGCTGACCGTTGGCGGTGGTATAAGGAAGGTCGAAGACATCCGCCGCATGCTTAATGCCGGTGCCGACAAGGTGGCGATCAACACCGCGGCGGTCTTCAATCCCGAATTCGTGAAAGAGGCGGCCGAGCGCTTCGGTTCCCAGTGCATCGTGGTTGCTATCGACGCCAAGCAGGTGAGGGAGAATCCATCGAAGTGGGAGATCTTCACCCATGGTGGTCGCAAGCCCACGGGCATCGATGCAATTGAGTGGGCCAAGCGCATGGTTGAGTATGGTGCCGGCGAGATCCTGCTAACCAGCATGGACCGTGATGGTACCAAAAACGGTTTTGACCTGGCGCTGACCCGCGCTGTGGCCGATGCGGTGCATGTTCCGGTGATCGCCTCCGGCGGTGTCGGCAATCTCGATCACCTGGCGGAGGGCGTGACTGAAGGCCATGCCGAGGCCGTGCTGGCGGCAAGTATCTTCCACTTCGGTGAATACAGTATTGAAGAGGCGAAAGCGTGCATGGCCGACCACGGTATAGAGGTTCGGTTGTGAGCAACTGGTTGGATGAAATCAAGTGGACCGATGACGGACTGGTACCGGTGATCGCCCAGGAAGCGGACAGCGGTGATGTCGTGATGTTCGCCTGGATGAACCGTGAGTCGCTGGCAATGACCGCTGAGAAGGGCGAAGCGGTCTATTTTTCCCGTTCGCGCAATAAGCTGTGGCACAAGGGCGAGGAGTCGGGCCATGTGCAGAAGGTCAAAAGTATTCGTGTCGATTGCGACAAGGACGTGGTACTGATTGCTATTGAACAGGTGGGCGGCATTGCCTGTCACACCGGTCGCCACAGTTGCTTCTACCATGAACTGAAGGGCGATGAGTGGGCGGCGGTGGAGCCGGTACTCAAGGATCCGAAACAGATTTATAAGTGATTAAAGCATGAGTGACACGCTGCAAAAACTGGCCGAGGTACTGGAGGAGCGAAAAAATGCTGATCCGGATAGTTCCTATGTGGCCAAGCTCTACAGCAAAGGGCTTGATGCCATCCTGAAGAAGGTGGGTGAAGAGGCCACTGAAACAGTGATGGCAGCAAAGGACGGCGAAGCGGACAAGATCATCTATGAGGTGGCGGACCTTTGGTTCCACACCCTGGTGCTGCTTAAGCAACAGAACCTCGAGCCGCAGCAGGTGCTGGATGAGCTGGAGCGTCGCTTCGGCCTTTCCGGTCTGGAAGAAAAGGCCAACAGGAGCAAATCATGAGCGAGTGTCTCTTCTGCAAGATCCTCAACGGTGATATTCCCTCGGACAAGATCTATGAGGACGACAAGGTATTTGTCTTCCGCGATATCAACCCCAAGGCAGAGGTTCATCTTTTGATGATCCCGCGTGAACATATCGAGAGCCTGGAGGGTCTAACTCCTGAGCATGATGCGTTGGTTGCATACATGATGCGGTTGTTGCCGCAACTGGCGCGGGAGCAGGGGCTGGATGACGGCTTCCGTACGATTATCAATACCGGCAGGGGCGGAGGCCAGGAGGTCTTTCACCTGCATATTCATCTTCTCGGCGGCAGTGGTCTGCCGGGTTTTTAAGTCAATTGGAGTAATCGATTATGGGTATCAGTATCTGGCAACTGCTTATTGTTCTGGCGATCGTCATTCTTCTGTTCGGTACCAAGAAGCTGAAAAATATCGGCGGTGATCTCGGTGGTGCGGTAAAGGGTTTCAAGAATGCCGTTAAAGATGGCGAGGGAGAGAAGAAAGAGGAAACCACTGCCAACCTGGAGAAGAAAGAGTCCGAAGAGGGCGATGTCATCGAAGGTGAGTCGACCAAAGAGGGCGAGTCGACCAAGGATAAGGACAAGGTCTAAACTTTTGTCTACCAGCACTTGGGTATAAGCGCCGACAATGTTTGATATCGGATTCTGGGAATTGACCATTATCGCCGTGGTGGCGCTATTGGTGATCGGGCCGGAGCGTCTGCCGAAAGTGGCGCGTACCGTAGGCCTGTGGGTGGGGCGCATGCGCGGCTTTGTGATGTCGGTCAAGGCAGATGTGGACCGGGAGCTACGCGCGGAGGAACTCAAACGCATCATGGAGGAACAGGCAAAAAGCACTGGTCTGCATGAGATCGTGGAGGAGACCAAGGACTCTTTTGAGCAGAGCAAGGAGTCTCTGAAAGAAGCCAAGGGTTCTCTGGACGAGATGAACAAGCCCGACTATCTGGTCAAGACGATGTCGGAAGATAAGGACAAAAAAGAGACTGCCGGTGATGAGGGCGATAAGACCTCAGGACACGACCAGAAACGTAGCGAAGCAAAGAAAATAGATGGCGAATAATTCCGGACAGTCCCACGAGCAGGTGGAGACCGAACAGCCGCTGCTGACTCACCTTATCGAGATGCGCGACCGCCTGCTGCGGGCGGTACTGGTGATACTGCTCATCTTTGTCGGCGTCTTCTATTTTGCCAACGATCTCTACCACATCGTGGCCACACCCTTGATGGCGCACCTGCCCGAAGGGGCCAGCATGATCTCCACCAAGCCGGCGGGGACCTTCTTCACCCCGATGAAGCTGGCCTTGGTGCTCTCCATCTTCGCCGCCATGCCCTACATCCTTTACCAGATGTGGGCCTTTATCGCGCCGGGCCTCTACACTTATGAGCGCAAGTTAATCGTACCGCTGCTCATCTCCAGCACCCTGCTGTTCTATGCCGGTATGGTGTTCGCCTATTATGTGGTCTTTCCGCTGATGTTCGGCTTCTTTATCAACGTCGCCCCGGAAGGGGTAACGGTGATGACGGATATTACCGAATACCTCGATTTCGTATTGAAGATCTTCTTCGCCTTCGGGGTAGCCTTCGAGGTGCCGATAGCCACTATCCTGCTGGTCTGGACCGGCGCCACTACCCCCGAGAGTCTGGCGGAAAAACGCCCCTATATTGTCGTCGGTGCCTTCGTCATCGGCATGATGCTGACGCCGCCGGATATCATCTCTCAGACCCTGCTGGCGCTGCCAATGTGGGTTCTGTTTGAGCTTGGCATGATCGCCTCCCGCTATTTCCTGCGTCTGAAAAAGGCGCGTCAGGAGGAGATGGAGGAAGAGGAGCAATTCGAAACCGAGGAGGATATGGACGCCGCCCTGGACCGTTATGAGGCCGAGGAGCAGAGTACCTCTTCCGAAGAGGACAAGAAAAACGACACCTAACCGCCGCTCCTCTAGAGCGGGTGACCTGCGACAACAGGGATAGTCTTTTCCTGGTTAAGCGCCCTGGCTATCGGCTATTGTTGAGCAATGAGGCGTTTCTTCTTCCTATTGCTGTTCAGTTGCCTTGCGCTGCCGTTGCCGGCCGCATCGCCGCTGAGCGATCACCCCTCCCCCTATCTGGCGATGCATGCCGACGACCCGGTCGCCTGGCGGCTATGGGATGAGGCCCTGCTTGAGCAGGCCCGGCGTGAGAACAAGCTAATCTATATCTCCAGCGGGTACTTCGCCTGTCACTGGTGCCATGTGATGCAGCGCGAGAGTTTTCAGAATGCAGCGATCGCACGGCAACTCAATACGTACTTTATACCGGTGAAGATCGACCGGGAACTCTGGCCCGAACTCGACCGCTACCTTATCGACTTTGTCGAACGGCTCTCCGGTCGTGCAGGCTGGCCACTGAATGTCTTTATCACCCCGCAGGGTGATCCGCTGGTCGGTACCACCTACCTCCCTCCAGAGCGGTTTTTGGTCTATTTGCAGCGGCTGCAGCGGCGCTGGGAGGAGCGGCAGAAGGCCCTCACCTTACTGGCTCAGCAAGCGGAGCGTGAGGAACAGCTGACTGATCCAGAATCAGTTATCGGTCCGGCTGAGCTTTCCCGGCGGATGGAGGAGAACCTGCTTGAGGCGTGGGGGGAGGAGGCTGACATGCTTGAGGGCGGTTTCGGTGAGCAGGCGAAGTTTCCAAAGGTCCCACAACTTGAGGCCTTACTGTCGATCTCGGCAGCACACCCCGAACTGACGGAGTTTCTCCAATTGACTCTCGGGCAAATGGCTCGACAGGGACTGCGTGATCACCTGGCGGGCGGTTTTTTTCGTTATACCGTGGACCCGGGCTGGCAGCAGCCGCACTTCGAAAAGTTGCTCATCGACAATGCCCAGCTGGCCCGCCTCTATCTTCTTGCAGCAGTGCGCTGGGAGGAACGCTATTTTCATCGTATCGGTCTTGAGACCCTCGATTTTATTCTACGCGAGATGCACCACGATAAGGGCGCTTACATCTCCGCCCTCTCTGCGGTAGACGGCGATGGTGTTGATGGCGGCTACTACCTGTGGACTGAGCAGGAGTTAGGACAGGTCTTGGGCCGCGAAAATACCGCTGTGGCGCAACGACTGTGGGGAATGGAGGGTGCCGCATACTGGGAGGCGGGACTTTTACCGATAGCTCAGTCTGAGCCATCGATTGCCGCGGAAAAGCGGGAGCAGTTACGTCAGCGGCTGTTGCAGCAAAGAGCAAGCCGCATTCTCCCGCGGGATGAGAAGCGTCTGGCCGCGGAGAACGGCCTGCTGCTCTCGGTGCTGAGTTTGGTGGCTAACGAGAAGCCGCGTTATCGCGAGGCGGGGGAAGCGGTGCGTGATTATTTGCACAGCCTTTGGGACGGCGAAAGGCTTTGGCGGATGCGTGACAGTCAGGGCGAAACGTTTCGCCAAGCTGGACTGGCCGATTATGCCGCCGTGGCCCGTGGTCTGCTCGACTGGGCAGAAACAAGTGGAGATGGTGCGAGCCGGCGCCTGGCGAACACCTTGGCCGAAAACGCCTGGCGGCGTTTTTATCGGGATAACGGCTGGAGGCTGGCGCCGCTGAGTCGCACGCAGCCGCTGGTGGCCGATGCTGTTTCCCCCTCGCCGGTGGTTATGTTGCTGCAGGTTGATAAACGTCTTGGTGGGGATGGACCCCTGACCGGGCAACAGTGGCACAGGGCGCTGCTTGCGGCGCCGCAGCGATTACAGCAACAACCGCTGGAGTACGCCTCCTATCTTACTCCGCTGCAGTGGCTGGCTGCCGGCGATGAGTAAAGCGGTAGAGCAGTGGGATCAGCACCAGGGTGACCAGCAGCGACATCAGCAGCCCCGAGATCAGCGCCACCGCCAGCG
>JBEPXU010000012.1:17528-17978 GCA_041641735.1 Ectothiorhodospiraceae bacterium | reverse complement strand
TCCACCCCGGCCCCATCTTTCTAATAACCGCGGGGTCGGTACCGCTCAGAAATGAAAAAGCCCGGCGGGGTAACCGGGCTCTTTGAATAGGGTGGCAATGGGTGGATTCGACCCCTCGCTTGCGAGGGGGACGCACTTGAGTACGCCCGCAGGGTGGTGCGGTACGCGCCATCCACCCCGGCCCCATCTTTCTAATAACAACGGGGTCGGTACCGCTCAGAAATGAAAAAGCCCGGCGGGGTAACCGGGCTCTTTGAATATGGTGGCAATGGGTGGATTCGAACCACCGACCCCATCATTATGAGTGATGTGCTCTAACCAACTGAGCTACATTGCCGTGTTTTGGAAGGGCGCAATTTTGCTGTGTTGCGCCCCGTCTGTCAAGTCCGGGGAGGGGCTTTTAGACATTGAAGCGGAAGTGCATCACGTCGCCGTCCTTGACGATATACT
>JBEPXU010000012.1:0-17518 GCA_041641735.1 Ectothiorhodospiraceae bacterium | reverse complement strand
TACTCCTTGCCCTCGAGACGAAGCTTGCCGGCCTCCTTGGCGCCCTGTTCTCCGTTACCGCTGATGAAATCTTCGTAGGCAATAACCTCGGCGCGGATGAAGCCTTTTTCGAAGTCGGTGTGGATGACGCCGGCCGCCTGCGGCGCGGTGGCGCCGACCTTGACGGTCCAGGCACGTACCTCTTTCACCCCGGCGGTAAAGTAGGTTTGCAGGCCAAGCAGGTTGTAGCCGGCGCGGATGACGCGGTTGAGGCCCGGCTCCTCGAGACCCAGCTCATCGAGGAAGGCCTGCGCTTCCTCGGCATCCAGCTCAACCAATTCCGACTCGATGGCGGCGCAAACAGCCACCACCTCGGCATTTTCTTCCTCTGCCAGCTTGCGCACGGCATCAAGGCGGTCGTTGTTCTCGAAGCCGTCTTCGGCGACGTTGGCGATGTACATCATCGGCTTGGTGGTCAGCAGGTGCAGCTCGTAGATGTGTTCCTGTTCGTCTTCGGTGAGCTCGAGGGTACGCACCAGCTTGCCGTCGGCCAGGGCATCACGCACTTTCTCGAAGGTGGCCAGGCGGGCCTTGGCCTCCTTGTCGCCGCTCTTGGTCATCTTGGCGATGCGCTGCACACCCTTTTCGACCGTTTCCAGGTCGGCCAGCATCAATTCGGTGTTGATCACCTCAATGTCGTTGAGTGGGTCGACCTTGCCGGCGACATGAACGACGTTGTCGTCGTCGAAGCAACGAACCACCTGCGCAATGGCGTCGGTCTCACGGATATTGGCGAGGAATTTGTTGCCCAGGCCCTCGCCCTTGGAGGCCCCGGCGACCAGTCCGGCGATATCGACGAACTCCATGGTGGCGGGCAGGACGCGCTCGGGCTTGACGATGGCTTCGAGCTTGTCGAGACGCGGGTCGGGTACCGGTACCACGCCGACATTCGGCTCAATGGTGCAGAACGGGTAATTTTCGGCCTGAATGCCCGCCTTGGTCAGGGCGTTGAAGAGGGTCGATTTACCGACGTTGGGCAGGCCGACGATACCGCATTTAAATCCCATGGTGTTGGTTTCCGTATTTCGTTGGACCGCACTAGCGTTTGCTGTGCAGCTGGTTCATTGCCTTTTGTGTGTCACCGCTGACGGCCAGCGGCATAATATCACTGGCGTCGCTAATCGCATCGTCCATCAGTCGCTGTTCATCGGCGGGAGCCTTGCCAAGCACATACCCGGTGACTTGTGAGCTGTGGCCGGGATGGCCGATGCCGATGCGAAGTCGCTGGAAGCCCTTGTTGTTGCCTAGCTGGGCGATGGTGTCGCGCAGGCCGTTATGGCCGCCATGACCGCCACCGGTTTTTAGCCGTGCTGCACCGGGGGGCAGGTCCAGTTCATCGTGGGCAACAAGAATGGCTTCAGGGACAATTTTGTAGAAGTTGGCCAGGGCTGCGACGGCCTGACCGCTTTTGTTCATAAAGGTCATTGGCTTGAGTAGCCAGACCTCCTCGCCGTCGAGGTTTAACTTGCAGACCTCGCCGTGAAACTTGTTTTCGTTTTTGAAAGAGCCGCCATGGCGCCGGGCGAGGGCATCCACAAACCAAAAACCGGCGTTGTGTCGCGTCGGCTCATACTTCGCCCCGGGATTTCCCAGGCCAACGATGAGTTGAATACGCGACGACAACGCCGGTGCTCCTTCAGAGCGGCAAGGCGAAAATTATTCGCCTTCGCCCTCTGCGGCGGCCTCTTCACCGCCCTCTTCGCCTTCATCGGCCTCTTTGCTGGCACGGGTCTTGTGAATCGCAGCGACCGCCTGGTCGTGGTCATCACCGTGCAGCAGCTCAACCAGCTCAACGCCGGCAGGCAGCTTGATGTCGGTCAGGTGAACGATCTGCTCGATTTCGACACCGGCCAGGTCCACTTCCAGGTACTCAGGCAGGTCTTTAGGCAGACACTGAATCTCCACCTCGGTCATGTTGTGGGTGACAACACCGCCCTTCTTGGCGCCCGGGGAATCCTCTTCGTTGATAAAGTGCAGCGGTACGTGCATCTTGAGCTTCTCCTTCTCGGAGACGCGCATGAAGTCAGCGTGAAGCAGCAACGGCTTGGCAGGGTGACGCTGGAGATCTTTCAGTACGGCCTTCTCTTTCTTGCCGTCGATATCCAGGGTCAGGATGTGAGAGTAGAACGCCTCATTCTCCAGATTGTGAACCATTCCGTCATGATCCAGGGTCAGGGAGACCGGCTCGCTCTCCGCTCCGTACAGTACAGCCGGGAATTTTCCCTCGCGACGCAGGCGGCGGCTCGCACCTTTCCCCATGTCACTACGGACTTCGGCTGCAATAGTGAAGTCTGTTTTGCTCATCAGTGTTTCTCCAGTAGTAGATAAATAACCACCCGTTATCAGGGTGGTCAGTTGCCCGTCGCCCGCGACCAAGCGACGGTCCTATAAAGCCGGCAGGCCTTAGTTCTGCAAAAGGGAAGCCCGTTAACAGCGGGCTCCCCAGTCATTAATCCATGTAAAGCGAACTGACCGATTCGTCGTTGTTGATGCGGCGAATCGTTTCGGCCAGCATCTCAGCGATCGATACCTGTCGGATGCGGTCGCAGGCCCTCGCTTCGGGGCTGAGCGGGATACTGTCGGTAACGACCAGCTCATCCAGCTGTGAATTCGAAATATTCTCCACCGCCGGGCCCGAGAGCACCGGGTGGGTGATGTATGCCTTGACCTTGGCGGCGCCGTGCTGCTTGAGTGCGTTGGCGGCCTGGCACAGGGTCCCGGCGGTGTCGACCAGGTCGTCGATCAATACGCAGCTACGGTCGGTGACGTCACCGATAATGTGCATCACCTGCGCCACATTGGCCTTGGGGCGGCGCTTGTCGATGATCGCCAGGTCCGCATCGTCGAGGCGTTTGGCCAGTGCCCGGGCGCGAACCACGCCGCCGACATCGGGCGAGACCACCATCAGGCTAGGATCGGTGTTCTTCCAGATATCGCCCAACAGGATGGGAGAGGCGTAGACGTTATCCACCGGGATATCGAAAAAGCCCTGAATCTGGTCGGCATGCAGGTCGACGGTCAGCATTTTATTGATGCCGACGCTGCTGACCATGTTGGCGATCACCTTGGCGGTAATCGGTACCCGTGCCGAGCGCGGACGGCGATCCTGTCGTGCATAACCGAAGTAGGGGATGACCGCTGTGACCACCCGGGCGGAGGCGCGGCGCATGGCGTCGGCCATCACCAGCAACTCCATCAGGTTGTCGTTGGTGGGTGCGCAGGTCGGCTGGACGATGAATACGTGCTTACCGCGCACGTTTTCGAGAATTTCCACCATTACCTCGCCATCACTGAACTTGCCAACAATGGCTTTGCCCAGAGGCATGTCGAGGTAGGCTGCGATATCCTGCGCCAGCTGCGGGTTGGCATTACCCGCAAAGACCATCATGTCTGACACCATGAACCCCTTCAGATGCGGTAGTGCGCTTAACCGCTGGTTGCCTGAAAAACAAATGAGTGGCTGGCAGTGGTTGATGCAGGAAGGGGGCTTCCTGCACACTGCTTGCGCCCGAATGTCTCGACCGCAATAAATATGGCTGGGGCGGCAGGATTCGAACCTGCGCATGACGGGATCAAAACCCGCTGCCTTACCGCTTGGCTACGCCCCAATAAATCATCACTGAGATATAAACACACCGTTGCCGGTGAACTTATATGTCAATGTTGTCCATTCTATCAAGTAATGGCGAACGATTCAGGCCCCTGGCCACAAATCCTTGCCATTGCTTTGGCCGGGCGGAAAAAACCGCGTCGGCCTGCTCCCGTGTATCAAAGGCGGCAAATACACAGGCGCCGGTGCCGGTCATCATGGCCTTGCCGTGCTGGCTAAGCCAGTCAATGGCCTCGGCGACCGCAGGGTGGTGTTTGACCACTATTTCCTCGCAGACGTTATGGCCATGCCCGTCGAGAAAGTCGCGTATTTTGATGGCAGGATTGTCCCGTGTCAATTCCGGATCGTTGAAAATTTTCGCTGTGCTGACTTCAACCCCCGGAATCAGGACAACAAACCAGGGCTCTTTGAGCTCTACAGGGGTTAAAATATCGCCAACTCCCTCGGCCCAGGCAGCGTGCCCCCGGATAAATACGGGCACGTCTGCGCCCAGTTCCAGCCCCAGTTTCGCGAGGGCATCAACATCGAGATGGAGTGACCAGAGGCGGTTCAAAGCGACGAGGGTGGTGGCGGCATCGGAGCTGCCTCCCCCCAGTCCTCCTCCCATGGGCAGGCGTTTCTCCACCCGAATATCGACACCCTGTTTGCAAGCACTTACTTTCTTCAGACGTCTTGCTGCTCGGACAACCAGATCGTCATCGGCCGGGACACCGGGCAATGCATTCAAGCGCCGTATCTGTCCGTCCTCACGCGGCATGAAATGGAGGGTGTCTCCATAATCCAGAAACTGGAAAACAGTCTGCAACAGGTGATAGCCGTCCTCACGCCGGCCGGTGATATGCAGGAATAGATTGAGCTTGGCCGGTGCGGGCCAACCTGAACTGCTCATGGGGCGTTATTGAGCTCCCAGTCGCTGATCACCAATTTTACCTTGGCCTTGTGGTTGTTGACGAAGACACGCCCGGGCAGTTCCAGCCCATGCTGCTGTTCATAGTCGAGAAACTGGATCTCCCACTGACCCTGCTGCAAGCGGATCAGGCGGCCATACTCATCCAGCTGTTCCTCCCGCTCGCCCGGTGCCGGAATACCCCGTACCCAGTAGCGAAGGGAGGCGACGGGTACGCGCCAGCCGAACTCCTGGTACAGCAGGGCCTCGGGGTCGGCTGCGGTGACCGACTCACCTTCGTCATTCTGTAATGTGACCACGGAATTGTTGCCGGCCAGCTTGAGAGAGCCTTGCCCCAGTGGCGCGATCAGCATGATCGCGTACTCCTGGTTGCGTTGTTGCCAATTGATACTGACATGCCAGCCCTCATGGCCGCTTAGGATGGCCAGGCGGCCGGAGAGATGCCAATCCTTGAGTTCGGCCAGTCGCTCCTGACGCTGTTGCCATGCCAGTTGGATATCACTAACCGGAGCTCGCGGCGGTGCAGTGCTGCAGCCAGCAAGTAGAAGCAATATGAAGAGTGTCAGGTAGCGCATCAGGGATTAAAGCGTTTGAGTGTTTCCTTGAGGACCTTGTGGTCAGGGGTATGCTCGAGTGCAGCGTTCCATACCCGGCGGGCCTGTTCCTTGTCGCCGCTTACCCACAGCACCTCACCCAGGTGGGCGGCAACCTCGGGGTCGCGGGGCATTTTATCGGCAGCACGATGCAGGTAGTCAAGCGCCTCATCGTAGCGGCCCAACCGGTACAGGCCCCACCCCATGCTGTCGAGAATCGCTGGATCATCCGGCTGCAGGGCATAGGCCTTCTGGATATAGTCGTAGGCCTCCTTGTAGCGTTTGGTCTGATCGGCAAGGGTGTAGCCTAGGGCGTTGAGCGCCTGGGCATTGTTTGGTTCGCCTTTCAGTATCTGTCTCAGATCCTGCTCCAGAATATCGATACGGCCGAATTGCTCGGCAGTGATTGCCCGGGAATAGAGGAGCTGTGTGTTGTCCGGGTACTTTGCCAGTGCCTCGTCATAGGTTGCCATGGCCGCATCGAAACGCTTCTTCTCCGCGTAGAGGTCCGCGATAACCATGTAGCGGTGAATGCGATCATTTTCGGCGTTGAGGGGCAGCTGTTGCAGGTATTCGACAGCTGGGGCCAGCCCCTGCTCATCTGCCATGATGCTTGCGGCGATGGCCTGTGCTTCCAGGTAGCGCTCACCGCGGGGAACCGATGTAAACCAGTCGATGGCCTCCTGTGGCTGGTTTCTGACCTGGGCAATTTGACCCAGGGCGAACCGGGCTTCCTCTTCGCGTTCGCCAAGGCGGACCAGGTCCAGCAAGAAGGGCTCGGCATCATCAATATCGCCCGCCTCCAGGGCAAGTAGACCCAGGGCGTAGATAACATCGCTGTTTTGCGGCAGGTGTTTGTGGAGGATACGAAACTCTTTGCGTGCCGCCTTGAGTTTTCCCGTATCAACCAGCATGCGGGCATAGGTCATACGCATGCGATCATTATCGGGATTCTGCTGTAGTGCCTGATGTAGGCTCTCAAGAGCCTTCTGCTCTTCTCCCAGTTTGTGCAGCACCCTGGCCTGAAGGAGCAGGGCGTCGGTGCGCTCCGGCTCCTGTTTTAGCAGTTCTTGCAGCAGTTCCCTGGCCTTTTCGTACTCTTCCAGGTCATGCGCCAGTTGGGCGTGGGCGTAGAGAGCATCCGGGTTGTCCGGGTAATCTGCCGTCAACTGCGCCATTAATTGCATCGACTGCTCAGGGTTGTCCGTGCTGGCGAGAAGGTTGGCGACAAGCTGGAATCCATGGCCGCGCTTTCCCTCGGGAGAGAAGGCGATGATCTTCTTGAGGTGTGGACCAGCCTCCTCGACTTGACCGTTGCGAATCAACAGGGCCGCAAGCGATTGACGGGCGTCGATGCTCTCCGGTTGCAGTTCAACCCACAGGTCGGCGGCGGTGAGGGCGGCTACGGCATCCCGGGCGTAGACAGCTGCCTGGGTAGCGCGTCGGGCCAGCCGTGGGTCGCGGGTCTCCTGGGCGCTTTTCAGGTAGGCATCGGCGGAGAGGCGCATCTGGCCCTCCTGGGCGGCAAATTCAGCCACCAGCAACTGGTAGAGCAGGCCGGCACTCATCTCCACGTGGGGCAAATTCTCCGGTGCCTCACTCTCGGCTGTCGGAGGCGTTTGTTGCACCTCTGCCTGCGGCGGGCTATTGGGCGCGCTGGCGCAGCCTGCCAGGCCCATAATCATGCCGGCAATCAGCAGCCTTTGTGGTATTCTCATTAATCTCTCCATGGCCGGATACGGCAATCAGCTCACTATACCGAAGTTTGGGGTGTTTTACCTATTTCGCCAAGGGACTGTTTATACTTGATATTGTGACCCTCTCTGGCGCAAAATGCGCAGTTCGTTAAATGATGGTGAACCTTCAGTTCCATGACTCTGCTCGCTTTAGGCATTAATCACAAGACTGCTCCTGTAGACATTCGGGAGCGGGTTGCGTTCACGCCTGAGAAGCTGCCGGTGGCGCTTCGCGAGCTGCATGCGAAGAACTATGTCCGTGAGGTCGCGATCCTCTCTACTTGCAACCGCACCGAGCTTTACTGCGGTGTCGAAGGGGAAGACACCCGCACCGTACGCGAGTGGTTCAGTGCCTTCCACGAGCTAAAGTATGATGACGTAGAGCCCTTTTTCTATACCCACCCGGATAAGCAGGCTGTGCGCCATATTCTGCGTGTGGCTAGCGGTTTGGATTCTCTGGTGCTGGGCGAGCCGCAAATTCTGGGGCAGATGAAACAGGCCTACAGCTCGGCCACCCAGGCGGGAACTATCGGCCAGCTGCTCAATCGTCTGTTCCAGCACACCTTCAGTGTCGCCAAGCAGGTACGGACCGATACCGCCATCGGCGCCAGTCCGATTTCGGTGGCCTTTGCCGCTGTCAGTCTCTCCAGACAGATTTTCAGTGACCTCTCCAAGCACACCGCGTTGCTGATTGGTGCCGGTGAGACCATCGAGCTGGTTGCCCGTCACCTGCATGAGAGCGGTATCGGCCGTATCATTGTGGCCAACCGTACGGTCGAGAAGGCTCACAACCTGGCCAGTGAGTTCGGCGGCTACGCCATCGCCCTGTCGGAGATCCCCGACCACCTGGCCGAGGCGGACATGGTGATCTCCTCCACTGCCAGCCAGCTGCCGATCCTTGGTAAGGGGGCAGTGGAGAGCGCCCTTAAGCAGCGCAAGCGTCGTCCCATGCTGTTGGTGGATATTGCCGTGCCGAGGGATATCGAGTCGCAGGTGGGTGAGCTGGAAGATGTCTTTCTCTATACCGTCGATGACCTGCAGGAGATCATCAGCGAAGGGCTGCGTTCACGGCAGGAGGCGGCGAAACAGGCCGAGGAGATCATCGACACCCAGGTGACCCACTTCATGAGCTGGCTGCGCTCGCTCAGCGCGGTGGAGACCATACGTGATTATCGCCAGACCGCGGAGCTGATGCGCGATGAGGTGCTGGAGCATGCCAAGCGTCAGTTGCATGCCGGCAAGCCGGCTGATGAGGTCATCAATGAGCTGGCCCGGCAGCTGACCAACAAGCTGATGCATTACCCCTGTTACAGCATGAAGCAGGCCGGCTACGACGGCCGAAACGAGCTGCTCGATGCGGCCCGCGAGCTGTTCAACCTAAAATCAACAGACCAATAATCCTGTGAAAGCATCCATTCTCAGCAAGCTGGAGAACCTCTCCGAGCGGCTGCAGGAAATCAGTGCCCTGCTTGCCGACCCCGACACCATTGCCGATCAAAACCGTTTCCGGGAGCTCTCTCAGGAGTATGCCCAGGTCAAGCCGGTGGTGGATTGCTTCGCGCAGTACACCAGCGCCCTGGATGACATCGCTGCGGCCGAGGAGATGGCCGGCGAGAGCGATCCGGAGATGCGCGAGATGGGCGAGGAGGAGCTCAAGGTCGCCCGAGAGCGGCGCGATGAGCTGGAGGTGGACCTGCAGAAGCAGTTGTTGCCTAAAGATCCCAACGACAGCAAGAACATCTTCATTGAGATACGCGCCGGTACCGGCGGTGATGAGGCAGCACTGTTTGCCGGTGACCTGTTCCGTATGTACTCCCGTTATGCCGAGAAACAGCGCTGGAAGGTGGAAATCATCTCCGAGAGCCTGGGAGAACACGGCGGTTACAAGGAGGTTATCGCGCGCCTGGAGGGGCAGGGGGCCTACTCCCGCCTCAAGTTCGAGTCGGGTGCACATCGCGTACAGCGGGTTCCTGAGACCGAATCCCAGGGGCGTATTCACACCTCCGCCTGCACCGTGGCGGTGATGCCCGAGGCGGATGAGGTCGAGTCCATCGACATCAATCCGGCGGACCTCAAGGTCGATACCTTCCGTGCCTCCGGTGCCGGCGGTCAGCACGTTAACAAGACCGATTCGGCCATTCGCCTCACCCACCTGCCCACCGGTATCGTGGTTGAGTGCCAGGACGAGCGCTCGCAGCACAAGAACCGCGCCAAGGCGATGTCGGTATTGCAGGCGCGTCTCAATGCCGCCGAGATTGAAAAGCAGCAGAGCGAGCAGGCGGCCACCCGCAAATCGCTGGTGGGCAGCGGCGACCGTTCCGAGCGTATTCGTACCTACAATTTCCCCCAGGGGCGGGTCACCGACCACCGCATCAACCTGACCCTCTACAAGCTGGAGGAGGTGATGCAGGGGGAGCTGGACGAGGTGATCGAGCCGCTTATCAACGAATATCAGATGGATCAGCTGGCGGCACTGGCTGAAGAGTGATCCCCATGGATATTGCTGAGGCGGTGCAGCTAAGCAGCGCGCGGCTGCAGGTGAGCAGTGACTCCCCCCGCCTCGATGCCGAGCTGCTGCTGTGTCATGTCCTCGGCAAGCCCCGCACCTACCTCTTTACCTGGCCGGAACAGCGCCTGCCCCCCGAGCAGCTGGCTGAATTCGAGACATTGGTGCAGCGCCGTCTTCAGGGTGAGCCGGTGGCGCATATTCTCGGTCATCGTGAATTCTGGTCGCTGGAGCTGGCGGTCAGCGCCGATACGCTCGTCCCCCGTCCTGAAACCGAGCTGTTGGTAGAGGCGGCGCTCGAACGCATCCCGCCGGATGCCGAGTGGCAAATCGCCGACCTGGGCACTGGCAGCGGTGCTATTGCCCTGGCCATTGCCAGTGAGCGCCCACGTTGCCGTGTGACAGCCGTGGAGCGATCCGAAGGGGCCCTGGCGGTGGCCAGGAAGAATGCTGAGCGACATGGTCTGAGTAATGTGGAGTTTCAGCCCGGCAGCTGGTTCGAGCCCTTTGCGGGGCGGCGCTTTGAGGTGATTGTCTCCAATCCCCCCTATATCCCACAGCAGGACCCCCATCTTGAACAGGGCGATGTGCGCTTTGAGCCGGTTACGGCACTGGCCTCCGGCGCTGATGGCCTGGACGATATCCGTTATCTCATTGCCCATGCCCCCGAATACCTGGCCAGCCCCGGCTGGTTGTTGCTGGAGCATGGTTATGACCAGGGAGGGGACGTCATGGCACTGCTCAGGCAGGGAGGCTACGGTCACATCGCTGATCTGGAGGATCTGCAGGGGCATGGCCGGGTCGCGATCGGCTGTCGTGAGTAGTACACCGGTAGTCGGCGGGGACTTGATAAATTCCCTTACCGGTCTAGGATGAAGGCATGGAGAGGGACAGCACATTACTGGTGCGACACCGGGAGATCCGCTTCTGCCGGTTGCACCCTGACAAGACTCAGGCGCATTCAGCCAGTCTGATACTGACTGATGTTGAAGGCGTTCACCATGTTCAGCCTGTGGACCCGCATCTTCTCCATATCCGTTACGATATCTCCCGTGTAACCCTCAATATTATCGAAGAGGCACTGATTGAGCTGGGCTATCATCTCGACAACAGCCTGATGCACAAGCTCAAGCGAGCGCTCTATCACTACACCGAAGAGACTCAGCGGGCCAACCTTGGTCTTGAGGAGGCTTGTTGTGCCGACAAGCAGGTATTTATCAACCGCTATCTTAAGCGAAGCCATGGTTGCCGGGACGAGCGGCCGGAGCATTGGCGGAATTATCTCTAGTCAGGGTTCCCTGACCTGTTTTCTTGAGCTTTGATATATGTCGCTGAGGCGACCATGGATTTGAGCACGGGCTCGCGACTTTGTCGGGGTTTCTTTCGTCGCGGCAGCGATACACCCCACTAAATGTGCCCCAACCCCCATCCCCTGATAGAATCCCCGTTCACACAAACCCAAAAAGCCTAACCTTGTGAACGACGAACAACTCCTTCGTTATAGCCGTCAGATTATGCTGCCTCAATTCGATGCAGCCGGTCAGCAGCGCCTTCTCGCCAGTCATGCCCTGATACTTGGGATGGGTGGCCTCGGTTCGCCGGTGGCGATGTATCTGGCCGCGGCAGGGGTGGGCAAGCTGACGCTGGTCGACTTCGATACGGTGGATCTTTCCAATCTACAACGGCAGATTCTGCATGGCAGTCACGATATTGGTCGGCCCAAGGTTGAGTCGGCAAGGGATACCCTGGCGGTGTTAAACGCCGATGTCGAGGTGATAGCATTGAATGCCCGGGTGGAGGGAGAGGCGCTGGACGAGCTGGTCGCATCGGCGGATGTGGTAATAGACGCCAGCGACAACTTTGCCACACGGTTTCAGATCAACGATGCCTGCGTACGGGCACGCAAACCCCTGGTCTCCGGAGCCGCGATCCGCATGGAAGGGCAGGTGTCGGTGTTCCATAACGAGAGGGACGATAGCCCCTGTTACCGTTGCCTCTATCGCGACGAGGGGGAGCTGGAGCAGACATGCAGTGAGAATGGTGTACTGGCACCGGTGGTTGGTGTGATCGGATCCATTCAGGCTACCGAGGCGATTAAGGTTCTGGCCGGTATTGGCGACACCTTGAGTGGACGCCTTCTGCTGTGGGATGCGATGACTATGGAGTGGCGCAGCCTCAAGCTGCGCAAGGACCCTGCATGCCCCCTGTGTGGGCAGAGGCAATAAGGTAATAACACAATGTCAGATGTAACCCTACCCAGGCCATTGATCAACCGCCTTCTGACCCACGCCCAGCACTCCCCCGAGGCAGAGGTGTGTGGTTTGATATCCAGTGACGGTGATGGGAACTTCAATCTCTATCCGGTTCCGAATGTGGCTGCTGAAAAGGACCACCTGTTTGCCATGGAGCCGAAGAGACAAATCGATGCCATGCGCCGAATGAGAGAGAGCGGTGAGGAGCTGTTTGCGATCTATCACTCCCATCCCCATGCTCCCGCGGAACCGTCGTTGCGTGATCTGCAGGAAGCGGCCTACCCCGAGGCGCTCTACCTCATCATTTCGCTTAACACAAAAGGTGTGCTTGAGATGCGAGGTTTTCGTTTGAAGAAAGAGCAAGTGGCGAGTGTTGATCTGCGGTTGCAGTAACGGGGTTGCAGTGGCACTCTTCGCCGTTAGTATTTAAAGACACTATTATTATCCGTATCAGTTTGGAGAGAGTTACGTGGCCGAAACCATTGATGAATTGACCGTTGAGTATACCGATGACGGTATTGTGACTACCAAGGAGCTGGATAAGGTTGTGCTGACCAAAGGGGCCTGGTCAACGATCCTGTTTCGTTATCAGGATTGGGATCGTAAAAAGGAGGATTACGGTCCTGAAAAATATACCATCCGGCGCTATCAGAAGCGAAATGGTGAGTACCGCCAGCAGTCCAAGTTCAACATCTCCAGCAAGGATCAGGCAAAGCAGCTCATTGAGGCGCTGCAGAACTGGATCGAGGATTAGGTTGATAATCGCGACGCCAAAGGCGTCGCCTCCGCCACCTTCTGCCCGCTGTCATTGATTCCATTTATAACGTTTTTTTTCTCTTCCCCTTTTAATACCTGAGTTAGTGACTACGCTTTAAATAGGTACTCTCTTTTTTGCCATGTTGGCGATAAATCGATTGTATAAGGAGGGGGTAATGGGACAACAAGTTGGTGTAGCGAAGGCAGCACATACTCTGGGTATCAGTCGCCACGAACTTCAGCGCCTGATTCACGATGGTGATTTGCATACCTTTGAGGGGCAGGTCGATATGGATGAGTTGCGGCAACGCTATCCAGCCTTGGCTCTGGGAGACGATCCTATCAAGGAGCGTATCGATTTGATTCGCGGCACCTCTTTTGCGCGCCGTGTGCGGCAAACCGTCACACCGGATAAGGATGCACTGGAGATTCAGCTGCGTAAAAGGACTGCCGATCTCAGTGTCGCGGAGGCGCAAACGAAAAAATTCCGGGGCTGTATCGAAGAGCTGGCGCAATTGCTTGGCGATCTCAATCGCGAAGCCAATACCGAACAAAAAGAGGTCATCAGGGTAATCAACAGCTGGTTACTGGATAAACTGGAGAGGTAGTAGCTTGGAATATCAGGTTCGCATAGAGCCAACCGGGCACACATTTACCGCCCTGCCTGAGGAGACCCTGCTTGAGGCGGCACTACGCTCGGGCATGAATGTTAAGTACAGCTGTAATAATGGCACCTGTGGCGAGTGTAAGGTGCGTCTGCTTGAGGGCGAAGTGAGTCAGGCGATGCAGCCCGGTTACCGCTTCAGTACCCAGGAGCAGAATGAGGGATTCATCCTGATGTGCGCCAACCGGGCAGCCAGTGACCTGCGGATCGAGGCCCAGGAGGCGCTCTCACCGAGCGACATTCCGTTACAGCAGTTGATGGCCAAGGTGTCCAGGATGGAAACATTTTCTGAGTGTGTGCGCATCCTTCATCTTCGGACACCACGGACCAAAACGTTGCGCTTTATGGCCGGTCAGCATGTCTGCCTCAAGCTGCCGGGCGTCGGCAGTTTCGATGCGGCAATTGCCAGTTGTCCCTGCAACGGAATGAACCTGCAGTTCCATCTTCCGGTGAACAACAGGGACCCTTTTCTTGCCGCCGTTGCCAAAGGTCTCAGGGTTGGCCATAAGGTGGAGTTAGAAGGGCCGTATGGCGATGTCACTCTTGATGATGACTCCACCCGCCCCCTGATCATGATTGCCATGGGTACGGAAATCGCACCGATAAAGAGCCTTATTGAGCATGCCATCAACCTGGATCTACGCCAGCCGGTGCGATTGATCTGGTTGGTTTCCGAGGCCGAGGGGCACTACATAGAGAATCACTGCCGTGCCTGGGCGGAAGTGCTGGATGACTACCGCTTCATTCCGCTGACGATGCCGGATGATGAGCCGGGCAAAGAGGATGCTGCCCAAATAAGAAAGACCATCGATACACAACTGCAGGGGCTTGATGCGGCAGATGCCTATGTCGCCGGCTCGAAACTGTTCCGCGAGGTGGTCAGGGAGCACCTGATGACAAGAGAGGTTGAGCCTGAAAGGATTTTTTCCTTTCATCGTCGCTACGCCGTGCGACAGGATAAACTCTCGGCCAAGGGCTGAGCATGCTTTGGCGCTGCTCCCGATATCCGTAAGCTGTTAGATTCGGTCAATGATTCGATCCTTCCCGGATCATCCCTTCCCGTTGTTTTTATATGAGGATAAAACGTGTTCGAGACCAGCGAATACTTTAACGGCAAAGTGAAGTCCATCGCCTTTAACTGTGAAGGTGAGAAGGCCACCATTGGTGTGATGGCGCCGGGTGAATATGAGTTTGGAACCAGTCAGCAGGAGACCATGAAGGTGACCAGCGGGAAACTGATAGTGAAGTTACCCGATGAGACGGAGTGGAAGGCCTATGTTGAGGGTGAACAGTTTATCGTTGAGGCTAACCAGAAGTTCGACGTGAAGGTCGAAGAGGATACCGCCTACCTCTGTTTTTATCGCTAAAGACGGTAACCTTAAACACGTAAAAAAGCCCCGCCGGTGCGGGGCTTTTTTATTCGTTTAGGGACAGTGCCGACTTGATCGACTCTACCCGCAGGCGGTGGAGCTCTTCTCCAACCTGTTTGCCGGTAAAGCCCCGCTCGACAACCTCCCTGGGATTGACCTGAGTGGCGGCATGGTAGGCCGTGCGGAAGATACCGGGCTGGGAGAAGTGCCGCTCCTCAAAACCCGGGCGACCGCGTGAATCCGCCTCACAGGCCAGCAGGTAGTGCTCGAGGCGCTCAGGGCGCCGGAAGGCATCGATACGTTCCAGCACCTCCAGCAGGGTGCCTGGGCGCAGCTCCTCGGCCCGATGATAAACACCGTGGTGCTGAGTGACGATGAGCGCGAGATCACGGTAGTCACGGGGGATGCGCAGACGTTCACATAATTGTTCAACCAGCTCCACACCGCGGTGTTCATGGGCAATATGTTTTGGCCACTCCTCCTGCGGGGTCGTGCCCTTGCCGAGGTCATGCACCAGGGCGGCGAAACGGACCCGGGTGTCCGGGCTCAGTTTTGCTGCCTGCTCCAGTACCAGCATGGTATGCAGACCGGTATCCTCTTCAGGATGGTGGTGTTTGGGTTGGGGCACACCGAACAAACGCTCCAGCTCCGGGAAGATGCGTGCCAGGGCGCCGCAATTACGCAGCACCTCGAAAAATCGGCTGGGGGTCTCTTCACCCAGGGCACGTTCGGTTTCCTGCCAGACCCGCTCGGCGACCAGTGCATCCACCTCGCCATCGGTAACCATCTTTTTCATCAGGGCATGGGTGCCGTGGGCGACACGAAACCCCCATTTGGCATAGCGGGAGGCATAGCGGGCAATACGCAGGATGCGCACCGGGTCCTCGGCGAAGGCGCTGGAGACATGGCGCAGGCGTCCCTGCTCCAGATCATCCTGTCCGTTGAAGGGATCGATGATGGTGCCATCGGGAGCCTCGGCCATGGCGTTGATGGTGAGATCACGACGCTTGAGGTCTTCCTCAAGGGTGACATCAGGCGCGGCGTGAAAGCTGAAGCCGTGGTAACCCGGTGCCGTTTTTCGTTCGGTACGGGCGAGGGCATACTCCTCCTTGGTTTGAGGATGGAGAAATACCGGAAAATCCTTGCCCACCGCCTGGTAACCCAGTTGCTCCATTTCCTCGGGTGTTGCACCGACGACTACCCAGTCGCGGTCGCGGGGTTTAAGCCCCAGCAGTTTGTCGCGGACGGCGCCGCCCACCAGATAAATCTGCAAATCGCTCTCCTGAATCAGTTTCTTCTCGCCCGGGCACGAAGGTGAGGGAAGGTGCTACGCTGGTTGCTCTCTGTGAGATAGGCGGGCACCACACTCTCGATACTGCTGGGGATGATACCGAACTCAGCGGGGAATTCACCCTCGCAGACATTATCGCGCTGCATCGAAAGGTAATTATCGCGCGAGAAGGGCTTGCCCGGCATGAATTCAAATACCCGCGCCTGAAGTCGGGCTGCCCAGTCGGGCAGCTCAATGACCCAGCGCCGGAGTCCGAGTTGTTGTGCCGTGTAATGGACCAGCTGGTAGAGGGTATAGCGATCGGGACCGCACAGTTCATAGCGTTTGCCGATAGTGGCTGGATTATCAATGGCGCGGACATAGCACTCGGCCACATCGCCTACATAAACCGGCGCAAAGCGGGCATTCGGACAGGCCAGTGGAAAAATGAGCGGTACCCGTTTAAGCAGACCGGCAAAGCGGTTGAAGAAGGAGTCTTCGGGGCCGAAGATGATCGATGGGCGAAAGCTGGTCACATCCAGCCCTTCGGCGGCATGAACCAGCTCTTCCGCCTGACCCTTGGTTTTTTGGTAGTAGCTGCAACCCTGCTCTGCGTCGGCCCCCAGAGCGCTCATGTGAAGCAGACGTTTGATTCCACTGGCCTTGCAGGCCCGTACCACCTTATCCGCAAGTTCAACATGGGCACGGTGGAAGCCTTTGCCGTTGTGGCCTTTTTCATTGAGGATCCCGACCAGATTAATCACTACGTCGCAGCCGCTGAAGGCCTCCTGAAGCGACTGCTCATCCTGCACATTGGCTTCCTGTAACTCCAGTGTGGGCAATACCAGCAGGTCGCGATGGCGTTCGCGACGGCGGGTGATGACCCGTACGTTGTGTCCCTCACGTACCAGGCGTGATGCAATATGGTTACCGACAAAACCGCTGCCGCCAAGAATACAAATCCGGTGCTGTGCCATTGTCGCTGAACTCCTTTTGTCGATAGTTCAAAAATGGGTGGCAGAGTGTGAACTTTCAATACCTCAACCCGGATGCCACACTAAGCAACTATAATCCTAGTAAATGGACAACAGGGAGATGAATATGGCATTCACTTCGCTCAATCCCGCAAACGGGGAGCTGCTCAGGGAGTTTCCTGTCTGGTCGGCGGACGAACTGGATGAGGCGCTGGCTGCAGTGGCGGCGGCAGCCCCCGAATGGCAGTCGACTTCGATGGATGAGCGCTGTGCCCTGGTGAAACGTGCCGCTGAGGTGCTGCGTTCAAGGCGTGACGAGTTGGCGAAGCTCATTACCTTTGAGATGGGTAAGCTATTCAAAGAGGCGCAGGGTGAGATCGAAAAGTGCGCCTGGGTATGCGACTACTATGCGGATAACGCCCCGGGCTTTCTTGCCGATGAGATGATAGAGACCGACGCCAGTCGAAGCTTGGTGGCCTATCAGCCACTGGGCACGGTGCTGGCCGTCATGCCGTGGAATTTTCCCTTCTGGCAAGTCTTCCGCTTTGCCGCGCCGGCGCTGGTGGCGGGGAATACCGGCGTGCTCAAACATGCCTCCAACGTACCGCAATGTGCCCAGGCCATTGAGTCGGTCTTTCGTGAAGCAGGCCTTCCCGACAATGTTTTTCGCGCCCTGATGATCAGTGCCTCCCAGGTGAAGGGGGTGATCGAGGATAAACGCGTCCATGCAGTGACCCTGACCGGGTCAGAGCCGGCGGGTCGCCAGGTCGCGGCAACCGCCGGGGCGGCGCTGAAAAAGAGTGTGTTGGAGCTGGGAGGCTCCGATGCCTTTGTGGTGCTT
>JBEPXU010000011.1:0-18040 GCA_041641735.1 Ectothiorhodospiraceae bacterium | reverse complement strand
CATCTGCTCGTAGAAACTGACGCTCTCCGGCAGGTAGCCCCATTGCATGCGCAGATCCCTGGCCTCGCGGCCACAGGGCGAGCGCCCCATGACACGGATGGTGCCCGCCGTCGCCTCGATGATGCCGAGAATGAGTTTGATGGTGGTGGTCTTGCCGGCGCCGTTGTGGCCGAGCATCCCCAGTACCTCACCCTGGCCGATGGCGAGGTCCAGCCCCTTGAGCGCCGAAACACCCTTGTACTCCTTGCACACCGCCTGCATCTCGATGATGTTATCCATCACAGCTCCCCCACTACGCCCGGCCGGCGGATCAACGGGTGACTATCCTTCACACCCGGGGGGCGCAATACCGGAAACTGTTTCTGCACCCAGTGCAGGGTCTCTACCGCGGGGCTGTGCAGCAGCAGCTTGGCCACCGGGTATTTCCACAGTACCCGGTCGATACCATCGTTGGGCTCATAGGCGGTATCGCCATAACCGTCGCCGTTCATGTCGTAGCCGATATAGTCGCTCCAGTAGTTGCCGCCACCCTCGTTCGACCACTCCTGCAGGCGCGTGGCGACATACTTCACCTGGGTCTGATTTCGGATAAAGGCGTTGCCGAAGATCTTGTTGTCCTCCGAACCCGCGGTGAGGTGGATGCCAATATCGCTGTTGGCAAACAGGTTGCCGCTGATACTGTTGAACTGGGAGTTGTAGATAAACACCGCCTTGCCCTCGGCACCGGCCACCGACTCGCTACCGCCGATGCGGCTGGTGCCGGGCCGGGCCCGGTTGATGATGTTGCCGCTGATCTCGCTGTAGACGATGTAGTTCATCAGCATGCCGTAGTTGCGGTCGTTCTCCGAACGGTTGCCCCTGACCGTGAGGTACTTCGACTGCATCAGGGCATAACCGGTACGGGTGCGTTCGGTGTGGTTATCGATGACCTCGTTGTTGTAGGAGTACATGTAGTGAATGCCGTAGCGAAGGTCATGCATGTAATTGTTCCGCAGTACGTTGTGGTTGCTGGTATCGATGTAGATCCCGTCGCGCGTGCCCACGATCTCGTTGCCCTCAACCACCGTGCCGCTGGTATTGAACAGATGGATGCCGTTGCCACGGTCCTGTGAGCGCACCTGCGGATTGCCCTGGATATGGTTATCGATGATCCTGACATCGTGCGCCCCGTCGACCCAGATACCGAAGGCATCGCCCGACAGGCGATTTGCCTCGATGCGGGTATAGCGCGCCTCCGGGTCTATGAACAGCAGTGCGTTCATGTCGGTGAGGTTGGTGCCCGAGCCGGTCAGCTCCAGCCCCCTGACGGTAACATTGGGGGCGTGGACCCGGATCACATCGCCCTCACCGCCGCCGTCGAGGATCGCGCCGGGCTCCCCCTGCAGGGTGACCGCTTTGTCGATCCGCAGGTTGACCCGGTAGCGGCCGGGCGTTACGAGGATGCGGTCGCCGGCGCTCGCCTGCGTCAGCACGTCGCTGATTGGCGCCCCCCCTGTCGATACAGTCCAGTCCCGCGCCAGCGTTGCCGGCGCGAAACCGATGGAAATCAGAATAAATCCTGTCGTCAAAAAATCGCTTCGCATAACTTCCCGGTTGTCTGAGACAGAGGCCCGGCCAGGCCGGGCCACTGCATCAGCTTCCTCAGGCCTCGACCATGAACCGGCCGCGCATCTCCATATGCAGGGCGTGACAGAACCACTGGCAGTAGTACCAGTGCACGCCGGGCTTGTCGGCAGTAAAGGTCACCGAGGCGGTCTGCTGCGGACTGATCTCCATGGCAATGCCGTGGTTGATCAGGGTGAAGCCGTGGCTGACATCCTCGATTCGGTCAAGGTTGGTGATGGTCAGTGTAACCTCATCGCCCTTTTTGACCCGGATCTCGGTCATGCCGTAGTTCGGCGCCACCGAGGTCATGTAGACACGCACCTTCTTGCCGTCGCGGATCACCTTGTTGTCCTTCTCCAGGGTGATCCCATCCTTTTTCGCCATCGCCACGGTCTCGGCGAAATAGGGATCATTGCGATCCCAGATCTTTTTGGTCTTGATGATGTCTCGACGCACCAGCTCGCAGTCGTGGGGCTCGGCAAATGCCGGCCCATCGTGCACCAGTTTCATCTCGTCGCCGGAGATATCGATCAGCTGGTCGTTCTCCGCATGCAGCGGGCCGCAACCGAGGAAACGGTCCTTGGAGAACTTACACAGCGCCACCAGCCACTTGCCGTCGGCCTCCTTGGTCTCGCCCATGCTGGTGTGGTTATGGCCCGGCTGGTAGTGCACATCCAGTTTCTGACGAATGTACTTCACCTTCTTTCCCTGGTAGGCCTTGATCGCATCCTCGACGTTCCACTTCACCACCTGACTGTCTATAAACAGGGTGGTATAAGCGTTGCCGCGACCGTCATAGGCGGTGTGCAGCGGGCCGAGGCCCAGCTCCGGTTCGGCCACCACCACATCACGCGGCTTTTTCAGCTTGCCGGCGAACCAGTCATCCACCTTGGACCAGGAGATCACGGTACAGGTCGGTGAGAGTTTGCCGTTGGCGATGGCGTATTTGCCGTCGGGCGAGACGTTGATGCCGTGCGGACTCTTCGGTACCGGGACGTAAACGGTCAGCTTCGATCCCTTGCGCCCATCCAGAACCGGCACCTTGGAGTCACCGATCGTCGTGAACTTTCCCGCCTTGATCGCCGCCTCAATGCGCGGGATGTTGAAGATCACGGTCCAGTCACGCTCGTTGCGCATGGTATCCCCCAGCACAAATCCCTCTTCGGAGTTGTAGCAGGTGGAGATCGCATACTTGCCGCTGTAGTCGGCGTCGGTGTTATCGAGGTTGCCATCCACGATCACCTGGAAGGCCACCTCCATCGACTCGGCATCGATGGCGTTGAACATGGTGAAGTAACTGTCGTTATCCTCCATGTTGCTACCGTCGTTGGGGTGCGGCATGCGGAACTCGGCATTGGCAAAGATGTATTTGGTATACGGCGCCTTTTGCGGGCGCATGCCGTGGATCGCCTGAACGTTGGGGACATTGGTGATCTTGTCGGTCTTCATGATGTCGCAGCGGATACGCGCCACGCGCGTATTGGCCTTGTCATTGATGAAGATATATTTACCGTCGAAGGTTCCGTCGCGGTAACTGAGATGGGGGTGGTGCGTATCCCCGTTAAGCGGTGCATTGGGACCGAGGATGCGCTTCGACTCATTGGTCAGACCGTGGCCGGTGGCACCGTCGTAGTTGAACACCGGGATACGCATCAGCTCACGCATTGATGGAATCCCCAATACGCGCACCTCGCCGGACTGACCGCCACTCCAGAAACCGTAGTACTCATCCAGCTCACCAGGCTTCACATGAACATCCAGCCCGCCCTCATGGGCCTTGGACCAGACCGGATAGGGCGCAACCGTTGCCGCGACACCCAGACTGGTGGCCGCGAGGAAATTCCGCCGTGTAATATTTGCTACGTCGCTTTCGTTACCCATAACAGACTCCTCCATAGATTCAACATTCATTTGCTGTGGTCACTTAGAGCGCTTGCCGCTCTCATCTCTCCTCTCAACAACTTTTATTTCTTCCAGCCCGGCTTCTGCACCGAGCTCCTTTTCCATCCACTTGACCGACTCGCGTGCACGGCCGGCCTTCTCTCTTCGCTTGCGTCGCTGGATCAGCGGCGGGCAGGTGTGGTCGTCCCAGTAGATGATCTGGCAATCCAGGCAATAGTGGCATTCGTTGGCATTGATCTCGCCGGTATCGTTGATCGCCTGGATATCGCACTCGTTGGCGCAGATCTGACACGGCTTGCCGCACTCCTTGCGCCGACGCAACCAGTTGAACAGACGCAAGCGCGCCGGCACCGCCAGCGCCGCACCCAGCGGGCAGAGATATTTACAGTAGAATTTGCAGTTAAAGGCGGAGACCAGCACCAGACCGGCGGCGTACAAAATAAACGGCCACTCCCGGTCAAAGCGCAGGGTGATGGCGGTCTTGAAAGGTTCCACCTCGGCATAGCGCTCTGCGGTACTCATCGAACCGAGGGCAATACCGAAGAGGATAAGAAGAATTACATATTTAATCGCCCAGAGCCGGTCATGGATCAAGGTTGGAATCTTGTACTGCGGCACCTTGAGCTTGCGTGCACCGAGGTTGACCAGCTTCTGCAATGCGCCGTAGGGGCAGAGCCAGCCGCAATAGACACCACGCCCCCACAGCAGCAACGTCACGGCGACAAAACTCCAGAGGATGAACATTACCGGGTCGATTAGGAAGGTATCCCAGCTGAAGTCCTTGATCACCGAATTAACGAAGGTCAGCACGTTCACCACCGACAGCTGACCGAGCATGTACCAGCCGATGACAAACAGGGTGTAAAAGAGGAAGCCTGTGCGCAGATAAACCGTCAACCGGGGGTACTGCACCAACCAGTCCTGCAACACCATGATCAGAGTCAGTACGCCAAGGCCGATACCCAGAATCACGATCTGGAAGGTCTTCTCCTGCCACACGCTGACCCACATGGGCCAGTCCTCACTCTCGCTGATCTCCTCCTCGGCGGTCGGCGGCGCCCTGACCAGATACTTATCCGGCAACTCGTAACTGCCGGTAAAGGTGGTAAAGACGCTACTCAACGGACCGGTTGCACGATGGACCAGCAACGACAGCGACCACTCCTCACCGGCACTGAAGTTGTAGTTGTCACGGACGATGAAGATGCCCATCTCCTTGAACTCGGGGATCCCCTCGGCATAGACATCGCTCAGGCGGTGGTGATCGAGGTCACGGAAATTGATGCTCTCCTCGCCCTGCGCAACCTGGATACGATCGAAGATGCCGCCACGGACAAAACCGGAGCCCTTGAAGGAGTAAATCCCGTTGGCCATGACTGCGATGGCATGTTCGCCGGGTTTCAGTTCCGACATCAGCCAGTTGTACTGGCTTTGCCCCAGGATGTTGCGTCCTATAGTGGCGGGGTTGAGATAGGCATAGTAAAGGTCGATAAAGACATCACAGCGCTCCCCGCCCTTGGGCAGGGCCACGCAAACACCCTCCCCGGGCACCTCGCCTTCTGCCGACTCGGCCTCCGTTCCCTCAAAGGCCTGCTCCACTTCATCCATGGAAACGAGCATTCGTCTAACCGAACCGTCGCCAGTCAGAAATTCCCAGCTGGCCTTCTCGAACTGTCCTGTACGCACCTTGGCCATCGAACGGGCGCGACGCTTCCTCGGTTCGACAATACCGCGAGAGGCGGCCACACGGTGCGCCGCACGCATGATGGTGCGATTGACCACGATTACCGTTACCGTGGCGCCGGTGATCGCATCGACGTTGCTAAACCCTTTGCGTTTTCCTGCGCCAACCTTCACCCGCTCGGTCACGGAACGACCGACATAACTGTCGGCAAAATCGAACAGTGACTCTTCGGGGATGCCGACAAGCAGGATCGGCTCATGATGCTCCAGCACCTTGGCGCCAGTGATCACTCCATCGTTATCGATACCCATCAAGAGATTGACGGGCTTACCGGAGTAAGCGGGGATCTTCACCACATCATCGGTGACAAAAGCGTAACCGATCACTTCCTCGCCCATATAAACCGGGGCGGCGGCCGGATCGCCCGTTCTTTCACCGAAACGATCCGCTTGAGGAAAAAAAGACTTAACCTGAGGATATTCCTGCTCGATGGTTTCTGCGCTGGCCACAGCGCTGCCGAGCAACAACCCAACCGCCATGAGAAGCGATGTGATAACCGCGTTAATAGTGCAAAACGAAGGATCGTTTCCTGCTAAACGCACATTCACCTCCTTTTTTATTATTACCATTGCGGAGCGGCGTTAGCTGTTTGTGCGCAAATTGCATCGGCAAAGGCGTGTGCTTAAACATAGCCCCGATTACCGACCTGTCAACCGGGATAAAAGGCCCGTAATCCCCCTCTCCAGCACAATAATGAACTGCATCACATCTTCGGCTCTAGCAACTACTCCTAAGGTGGTATATGGCGCGCAACTAAAGTGGTACTGGAAATTTTTCCAATTGATACCAAAGTATTAGGGAAGAACGGAGAAACCCGCTCCCGACTCAGAACTTCCCCTTTCCATCTTTTTATAAGGAGGTTGCTATGACCATAACCAGAGAGAAATTGATCGAAGAGTTGAACAAGGACCTGGAGTGGGAGTATGCCGCTGCCGTGCAGTATGTGCAGCATGCGGCCGTACTGACCGGCGCTCAATACGAAGGCATCAAAAAGGAACTAGTCATTCACTCGCAGGAAGAGATGCAGCATGCGGTGATGTTGTCCGAACAGATCGATTTTCTTGGCGGCGTTCCCACCATCGACGTGGAACAGAGGGATCTCGCCGAGGATGCCAAGACCATGCTGGAGCAGGACCTGGATGGTGAGGATCGGGCCATTAACCGTTACAAGGAGCGCATCGGCCAGGCAGAAGCGTTAAAGGAGTACGGTCTGCGCCGCGTGCTGGAGGACATCCTGATACAGGAGGAGGAGCACAAGCGCGACCTGATGGACGCACTGGGCTAAAACGATTCGCTAAAACGGAGCCGTACTCACGCATCATCCTGACGATTCTGCGTTCGCGCCTCGTTGCGCAGTTTCAGGTGAAGTGCCGCCTTGGCCAGCATGTGAGCGCTCACCGGTGCGGTGATAAACAGAAACAGTGTGACCAGCAACTCATGCATGCTGGTTTCGCTGCCTCGGCTGAAGTAGATCACCGAACCTAGGATCATCCCACCCACGCCCAGCGTGGTCGATTTGGTCGGGCCGTGCAGGCGCATATAGAAATCGGGCAGGTGCACCAACCCCCAGGAACCGATCAGCGCGAAGGCGTCCCCCACCAACAAAAACAGCGAAACGATAATCTCCGTCATCTTCTGCCCCCTACTCCACGATATCGCCGCGCAGCAGGTACTTGACCACCGCCACGGTACCGACAAAACCCATTACCGCGATCAGCAGCGCCGCCTCGAAATAGAACTCTGTCCCCTCGTGCACACCGTAAAGCACGATAAGGGCAATGGTATTGATATACATGGTGTCCAGGGCAAGGATGCGATCAGGCATGTCCGGCCCGCGCACCACACGCCAGAGATTGAACAGCAGCGCCAGACTCATCATCGCAAACGCCACCACGACCACGGTATTCAGCATTGGAAGATCTCCTTCAACGGCCGCTCATAGCGCTCGCGTATCGTAGCGATCAACGTCGACTCGTCGTCCACATCCAGGGCGTGAATCAACAGGCCCCTGCCTTCATCCACCACATCAGCGGTAACGGTGCCGGGCGTGAGTGAGATGGTGCTCGCCAACACGGTGACGGCAAACTCGCCCTCCAGCTCCAGGGGGTAGTAGATGAATGCCGGCTGCAGCCGGCTGGACGGTCCCAGGATCAGCGCGGCCACCTGGATATTCGCCACCACGATATCGAACAGCAACACGCCGGTATAACGCAGCAACGGCAGCAGTCGCACCGCGTGCGGCCGATCGGTCCAGAAGGCGTTGGTAAAGACCGGAATAAGGATCGCCAACACCGCACCGAGCAGTAGCTGACCGGGCGAGACGCTGTTGACCAGCAACAGCCAGATGAGCAGGAGAAATCCGCTCAGGTAGGGATGCGGAAATAGGCGAGACCCGTTCATTGTGCACCTCCCGCCGGAACGACCCCGGCACCACCCAACACGGTATCGATGTAGCCCGATGGCAACAGCAATTGCCCCGCCGTCGCGTCGACAAAGTCAAACACCGGTGCGGCAAACACCACCATCAACACCGGGCCGACGACAACCAGCAGGGCCACTGCGGCAAGCTGTCCACGGTCCACCGGGGCTGCCGCCACCGTCCCTTCAGCGGTGCGCCAGAACAATCGACTGCCGGCACGGCTCAGGGCCAGTACCGCAACCACGCTACCTCCCAGCACCACCGACCAGAGCCAGGCCTGCTGCAGGCCCGGATAGACTGACGAGAGCAACACGAACTTACCGAGAAAACCGGACAATGGCGGTAAACCCGCAGCACCGACCGCGCCAATAAAGAACAACACCCCCAGCGGCGTTCGCTGTAGCATTGCCGGCGCAGCGGTAAACCGATCCCCCGCTTCGCCGCGATGGCGGCGGATAATCCCCGCCAGCAGGAACAGCCCGCCACTGACCAGCGTGGTGTGGAACTGGTAGTAGAGCACCGCACTGAGCGCAGACGCACTGTTTAGCGCCACACCGGCCAGCAGGGTACCGACCGAGACGAGCATCAGATAGGAGACCAGTTGCCGTAGGTGGCGTGCCGCCAGGGCACCCACTGCACCCATGGCGAGCGTCGCCAGTGCCGCCGGCCAGAGCCAGTCGCCGGCCAGGTTCGCCAGCTCCCCGGCACCGCTGCCAAAGATCAGGGTATAGACACGCAGGATGGCGTAGACCCCCACCTTGGTCATGATGGCAAAGAGCGCCGCAACCGGTGCCACGGCCGCACTGTAGGCCGAGGGAAGCCAGAAGTAGAGCGGTAGCAGTGCCGCCTTGAGGGCGAAGACCAGCAGCAACAATAGCGCCGCGGCATGCAGCAGTCCCGCCTCACTGCTGCCCGCTGCGGCGACGCGCTGCGCCAGATCGGCCATATTGAGGGTGCCGGTTACGCCGTAGAGCACACCCACCGCGATGAGAAACAGACTCGAACCGGCCAGGTTGAGCAGCACGTAGTGCAACCCGGCACGGCAGCGCTCGACCCCGCCACCGTGCAACAACAGCGCATAGGAGGCGATCAGCAGCACCTCGAAGAAGACGAACAAGTTGAACAGGTCGCCGGTAAGAAAGGCGCCGTTCAGCCCCATCAGCTGAAACTGGAACAGGGCGTGGAAGTGGCGCCCGCGCTGGTCTTCACCGCGGGCGGTGTACCACAACGCCGGCAGTGCCAGCACCGCGGTCAGCAGCAGCATCATGGCCGCAAGCCGGTCCAGTACCAGGACGATACCGAAGGGGGCTGTCCAGTTGCCGAGGGCGTAAACGCCAATAGAACCGTCGGTGGTCTGCATCAGCAGTCCCGCCGCCAGCGGCAACAGCAGCAACGCACTGGTCAGCGAAAGCAGACGCTTAAGTTTCAGCGCATCCGCCGGTGCCAGCAGAAGCAGCAAACCCGCCAGCAACGGCAGGACGATAGGCAGGATGATCCAGTGGCTCACGGTTGACGCCCCCCGTCACCGTCCACATGGTCGGAGTCGAGCTCGCTGCTGGCGCGCAGCGCCAGGGTGACGGCGAAGGCTGTCATGGCAAAACCGATCACGATCGCGGTCAACACCAGCGCCTGCGGTACCGGGTCGGAGGTATCCCCCGCCAGACCCGCCACTGCAGGTACCTCGGCATGCAACCGCCCCATGGCGAAGATGAACAGGTTCACCGCATAGGAGAGCATGATCAGTCCCATCACCACCGGGAAGGTACGTGCCCTCAGTAGCAGATAGACGCCGCAGGCGACCATAATGCCGATGATGATCGCAACCAGTAGTGCCACTATTCCCCCTCCGTCGCTTCGCGTTTCGTCAGCGTCAGTTTGCCCAGGTTCGCCAGCACCAGCAGGGTACTGCCAACCACCGCCATATAGACCCCGAGATCAAACAGCATTGCCGTGGCCAGCTCGAAGTCACCCACCAGCGGCAGGTGGAAATGGCCGAAACTGCTGGTGAGGAAGGGGTAGCCGAAGCCCCAGCTGCCAAGCCCGGTGAGAGCGGCAAGCACGACGCCTGCAGCGGTCAGCCTGACGTAATTGATGTTTATCCGCTCTCGGGTCCAGGCGGTACCACTGGCGACATACTGCAGGATCAATGCAATAGCGGTGACCAGGCCGGCAATAAAACCGCCGCCGGGCAGGTTGTGACCGCGCAGCAGCAGGAAGACCGCCACCAGCAGCGCCAATGGCAACAGCGGACGAGAGATCACCGCCAGGATCATCGGATAGCGATCGCTGGCCCACGGGCGTCCGTCGGCGTCGGTATCGGGCGTGGGCAGACGCAGACCACGGAGCATCGTGACGATGCCGATGGCGGCAATGGCCAGCACGGTGATTTCTCCCAGCGTATCGAAGCCGCGGAAGTCGACCAGGATCACATTGACCACATTGGCCCCGCCGCCGCCCGGGATACTCTGCTCCATGAAGTAGTCGCCAATGGTTTCGTAGGGGCGCGTCAACACGCCCCAGGCAAGCAAGGCAACGCTGGTACCGGCGGCACCGGCAATCAGGATATCGCGCCCCTTGCGCAGGCCGGAAGACTCCGCCGGCGTCTGCTGCGGCAGAAAATAGAGCACCAGCATCAGCAGGATAATGGTCACCATCTCCACCGACAGCTGGGTCAGTGCCAGATCGGGGGCGGCGAAACGGACGAAGGCCACCGACACCACCAGCCCCACGACACTGAGCTGGATAAGCGCCACCAGCCGGCGCCTGTGCCAGATGGTAGTGGTCACGGCGCTCAAGGCCAGCGCCAGCGCCCCGACCAGGGTCACCCCGTCCACCTCGCCCGGGGCAAGCGGTCCGCCCAGCGGGCGCCCCCACAACCCGGCAGCCACCATTGCCACGGCACTGAGCAGCAGCAGCATCATGTAACGCTGCAGCGAACCGTTCTCCAGCATCATCGTCAACCAACGCGCCGCCGCAATGACCCGCTCAAGCTGCCGCTCGAACAGTAGTTTGGCGTCGAAGGGACGGAAAAAGCGCGCATGCAGGGCAAAGAGGTGGTGGCGCATGGCATACATTACCCCGCCGCCGACCATCGCGAGCACGCTCATCAATACCGGCGTATTGAGGCCGTGCCAGATCGCCAGGTTATAGGGGGGCAGCTCGGCACCGACACTACTCGCCGCCGCCGTCGCCAACAGCGGGGCGACGGTCCAGGCCGGGACGATCCCCACCAGCAGGCAGAGCGCCACCAGGATCTCCACCGGCACCTTCATATAGCGCGGCGGTTCGTGCGGCGTACGCGGCAGGTCGATGGGCTCGCCGTTGAAAAAGACATCGTGGATAAAGCGAATCGAATAGGCCACGGCAAAGACCCCGGCAAGGGTGGCGCCGAACGGCAGGATCCAGTTCCACTCGCCGAGCCACCCCTGATGCAGGGTCTCAGCGAAGAACATCTCCTTGCTGAGGAAGCCGTTGAACAGCGGCACACCGGCCATGGAGGCAGCGGCCACCATCGCCAGCGTGGCGGTGTGCGGCATGTAGTGCCACAAGCCGTTGAGTTTGCGCATGTCGCGGGTGCCCGACTCATGATCGATAATCCCCGCGGCCATAAAGAGCGAGGCCTTGAAGGTGGCGTGGTTGATGATGTGGAACACGCCCGCCACTGCCCCCAGCGGCGTACCCAGACCGAACAACAGGGTGATCAGTCCAAGATGGCTGATGGTGGAGTAGGCCAGCAGGCCCTTGAGATCGTGTTTGAACAGGGCGAAGTAGGCGCCCAGCAACAGCGTCACCATGCCGGTGGTGCCGACCAGGTAGAACCACAGCTCGGAACCGGCCATTGCCGGATAGAGCCGCGCCAACAGGAACACCCCGGCCTTGACCATCGTCGCCGAGTGGAGATAGGCGCTCACCGGGGTGGGTGCCGCCATCGCATGGGGCAGCCAGAAATGGAACGGGAACTGCGCCGACTTGGTGAACACCCCCAGCAGGATCAACACCAGCGTTGCCGGATAGAGCGGATGGGCCTGAATCTGGTCCCCGGAGGCGAGCAACACCGACAGCTCGTAGCTGCCACCGATGTGGCCCAGCAGCATGATACCGGCGAACAGCGACAGACCACCGGCACCGGTCACGGTCAGTGCCAGCCGCGCCCCCTGGCGGGCGTCGGCACGGTGTTTCCAGTAGCCGATCAGCAGGAAGGAGCTGAGGCTGGTCAGTTCCCAGAAGACCATCATCAGCAACAGGTTCTCCGACAGCACCACGCCCAGCATCGAGCCCATAAACAACAACAGGAAGGCGTAGAGGCGCCCCATCGGGTCCTGCTCCGACAGATAGTAGCGGGCGTAGAGGATCACCAGCAGGCCGATGCCGAGAATCAAAAGGGCAAACAGCAGTCCCAGGCCATCGAGCCAAAAGGTCAGGCTGAAACCGTAAGCCGGCAACCAGTCGTAGTGAAACAGCAGGCTGTCGCCGTCGAACACCGGCGCGGCAACGGAGAGCAACAGCGCGAGCGCAGCGGCGGTCACCAGCGCCGCCGACCAGGCACAGGCGGTCCGGCCCCGGCGGACAAACAGGGGCGGTAGCAGCGCACCGAGAAACGGCAGCGCAACGATAAGGGGGAGAAAGTAACTGTTCATGAACGGCGGTGTAAGTAGGAACTCGACTCCATATCAAACGGCAAACAGGTCGCGGACAAAGCGCGCCACGCGCTCCTCGGAGAAGGTCGTGACACTGTATTCGGTACGAACCACCGAACGCACGATAAACCGCTCGACAAAACTGATCCGCTCCATATGGATCTCGCCCCCGAATATCCCGCTGGCCGATGCGTGGGCCAGCAGCTCCGGCGGATAAGCCTCGCGCAACTCCTGGAGCGCCACCTCGCCGCGCTGCATACAACAGATATAGAGGCCGATACGCCGTTTTAAAAGTTCGGGAAAATAACGCTCACAGAAATATCTGACCGAGGCGCGCATTCGACCATAATAGATCGGCCCGCCAATCACCACTGTATCATAGGTGCTGAGATCGATGTCGCTTTCGATGTCCAGGTCGACAATGTCGCAATCACCGCCCAGCATTCGCTGGATCAGCCGTGCGGACTTCTCGCTGCAGCCCTGTCGACTGGCAAAAGCGACCAGTGTTTTCATTTCACATCGTCCCATGTTGAGCCTGCCCTGAGCATCACCTATGCTTGGTGGCAGGCCGTCTTGATACATTGAAAAGTGTAGCGGTTGCGTACTGTTATTACCCTGCCCCAAACCGGCGAACGACACAACAGATGGAATTCAAGGACTACTATAAAATACTCGGCGTCGACCGCAAGGCCAGTCAGGACGAGATCAAACGCGCCTACAAAAAGCTGGCCCGTAAATACCATCCTGACGTGAGCAAGGAGCCCGATGCCGAGGCCCGTTTCAAGGACATCAACGAGGCCTACCATGCTCTGAAGGACCCGGAAAAGCGCAAGGCCTATGACCAGCTCGGCTCGCAATGGAAACAGGGGCAGGAGTTCCACCCTCCACCCGGTTGGGAGTCTGCTCGCCAGGGTTTCAGCGCCGAAGACCGGGGAGGATTCAGCGACTTCTTTTCCGAGATCTTCGGCGCCGGCGGACCTGGTCGCGGCTTTCATTACGAACAACGCAATTTTCGTATGCGCGGGCAGGATCTGCATGCGGCCATTGAGATCACCCTGGAAGATGCCTTCCATGGCGCCAGCCGCACCCTTTCACTGCAGGCGCCCGATATCGATGAACAGGGGCATGTCCGGGAGCGTACCCGACAGCTGAATGTCCAGATCCCCAAAGGGGTGCGGGAAGGTCAGCACATCCGCCTTGCCGGTCAGGGCGGCCCCGGCATGGGCGGCGGCCAGGCCGGCGATCTCTACCTGGCGGTGCAATTCGCCCCACACCCTCTGTTTCATGCCGAAGGGCGAGATATTTTTCTTGAGCTACCCATCACCCCATGGGAGGCCGCACTGGGAACCCGTCTTAGCATACCCACCCTGGGTGGACGGGTGGAGATGAAGATCCCTCCGGGGTCACAGAGCGGACGTAAGCTACGCCTCAAAGGCCGGGGGTTTCCGGGTAACCAGCAGGGTGATCAATATCTGATCCTTCGTATTGAAACCCCACCGGCTAACACTGAAGAGGAAAAAGCGCTGTACCGGAAAATGGCCGAAACCATGCCCTACAATCCGCGCAAGGTTAGAGGAATCTGACTATGGCTGAAAATCGCATGATACCGCTGGGCGAGATCCTCGATGAGAGCATTGAGTTATCGCTCACTGACCTGGCGCAACGCTGTTCGGTCCAAACAGAGTTTGTCATCGCCATGGTCTACGAGGGGGTGCTTGAACCCCAGGGCAGTGAACCTGAGGAGTGGCATTTTGCCGGACAGGATCTGATCCGTCTGCGTCGTGCGCTGCGACTGCAGGAGGATCTGGATGTCAATCTGCCGGGAGTGGCCCTGGCACTGGATCTATTGGAAGAGCTGGATGACCTGCGCTCGAGGATACGTAGTCTGGAGCGGCAGATGTTTGAGTAACTGCCGTTCCAGACCGTTCGGGGTGTGTAAGGCCAACTACTCTGTTTTTTCGTCTTTACCGCGCGTGGAGATTCCAAAAGGCAGGTAGGCCGGGCACCAGCTGATGATACTGGTTAGGAGGAAGACAGCACCGACAATACCAAGGATCACAGCCAAAATTCCTTCGACTTTCCCCAGAGCAATAAGCACAGCGATAACCGCTACTACAATCAGTCGAATGATCCGATCGACAGCGCCCATATTAGCTTTCATATACGTTCTCCCTTTTGTTTTGCCCCAGAGTATAGTCAACCAGCTCAGCTTAGCCACTGTACCAATTTGACCAACACCACCACCACAGCAAGACAAAGGAGACAGGCGGCAACAAGCTTAATGCCTTTCATTCCACCCTCCTGACCAAACGCTTATAGGAAACCCCGGGCCTTAATGCTGACCACCGTGGCGATTGGGTGCGACAGATCGAACCCGGTGTCAGATACGACCGCTGATCACGATATGACGGTCGCCAAGCGGCTCGACCTTCAACTGTTCCAGGTCGGCTGCTTTGAGTTGTTGCCGCACCTCATCAGGGGTAAAGGCGGCCAGCAGGGAATTGTAGAAATCCTGCTGCAAAACCTCCGGCTCACTTCGGGCATATTGTCGAACCATCGCCGCGGCCTCTTCCGCCGACTCGCTGCGTCTAAGGTCCATCACGAAGATCGCACTTCCCTTGCGTGAAAACTGCTTGATGCTCTCCCATAGCACCTGAGGGTCGGCAAGGTGATGCAACAGGCTGTTGCTTATCACCACATCGTACTTCTCTTTCGGCAAGCCGTCCGTCGGCAGGATGCGTTTGAACAGGCGGACCCGTTCGTGGAGCATCTCAAAATCGACGGTCTGGCGGGCGAACATCAACATCTGCTCCGCACCATCGACGGCATGGATACGGCAGACGGGAAAGGCATAGGCGAAGCGTTTGGTGATATCGCCGGTACCGCAGCCGAGATCCAGCACCACACCCTCCACGGCCTCTTCGGGAAAGCGTTCTCTGAATAACGCAATGAACTGACTGTGCGGCTCCTCGAAATCAGCCAGGGCGTAGGCCCTGGCCTGCTCGAAGTCGTCCATCAGTTCGGGTTCAGGAATCCGTTCGATCATGATCCGGGCAACAGGTGTTCGCCCTGATAGAGCTGCTCGATGGTTTCGCGTTCGCGTGCCACGTAGACCTGATTATCATCCACTATCAGCTCCACGGCACGGGGACGGCTATTGTAATTGGAACTCATGGTGAAACCGTAGGCACCCGATGAGCGTACCGCCAACAGGTCGCCCTCTTTGATCGCCAGCTCACGGTCCTTGCCGAGAAAGTCACCGGTTTCGCAAACCGGGCCGACCACATCGTAACGGTGTGCCGTCGCATCCTCCCGCGGCAGAACCGGGATAATCGCCTGCCAGGCCTGATACAGTGCCGGGCGCATCAGGTCATTCATCGCCGCATCGATAATGGCGAAATTCTTCTCTTCGTGATGCTTGAGGTACTCCACCTTGGTCAGCAGGATACCCGCGTTGCCGACGATGGCCCGACCCGGCTCAATCAATACCTTAAGGTCACGGCCGGCCAGCCGGTCCAGCAACGGTGAGGCATAGTCGCCGGGCAGGGGTGGAGTTTCATCCTTATAGGTGATGCCAAGGCCACCGCCAAGGTCGATATGCTGCAGAGCGATACCGTCGGCGTAGAGGTCATCCACCAGTTTGAGCACCCGTTCCAGGGCATCGACAAAAGGGCTGACCTCGGTCAGTTGGGAACCGATATGACAATCCACCCCAACTACCTTCAGCCCTTCCATCTCCGCCGCCCGGGCATAGACGGCCGGTGCCTCTTCAATGGCAATGCCGAATTTATTCTCCTTCAGCCCGGTTGAGATATAGGGGTGGGTTCCCGCATCCACATCCGGATTGACGCGCAGGGAGATCGGGGCCTGTACCCCGAGCATCTGCGCCACGGCATTAATCCGCTCCAGCTCGGACTCTGACTCGACATTGAAGCAATGAATACCCACCTCCAGTGCCCGCTGGATCTCCTCCGCCCGCTTCCCCACGCCGGAGAAAACCACCCTGGCCGGATCCCCGCCAGCCGCAATCACCCGCTCCAGCTCGCCCACAGAGACGATGTCGAAACCGGAGCCCATACGGGCCATCAGATTCAGTACGGCCAGATTGGAGTTGGCCTTAACCGCATAGCAGACCAGGTGATCGACCCCGGCAAGCGCGGCATCAAAGGCACGCCAGTGACGCTCGATCGTGGCACGGGAATAGACATAGGCCGGCGTACCGAACTGTTCGGCCAGTTCGGCCAGATCAACCTGCTCGGCGCACAAACGCCCATCCTGATAATTAAAGTAATCCATGCGAAATCGTCACTGATCCTCGGAATTGTTATCCGGTGTATTCTGTGGCGCGGGCTGGACCGGCGCCGCCTGTTTCTGCTCCGGCGGTAAATAGAGATCCCCTTTGGCACCGCAGCCGGAGAGCAGGGTTATCACTCCCAGTGCCACAATCACCGCCCAAAAAGCGTATTGTGCCCAGCAAAATCGCATAAACCACCTCGAAGCCAATTTTAGATGCACATTATATGGGGTTGATACCGAATTTCCCAAAACAGGCTTGCAAGCAGTACCTGCCCGCCCCTATCTTTACCCCCACACCAATCCATGAGACAGGCAACCATGACCGAATCTGAATTCAACCAGCGGGTGGACGACACCCTGGTGGCTATCGAAGAGGCCATCGACGAGTCGGGCGCCGATATCGACTACGAAAGTGCCGGCGGCATCCTTACCCTTATCATCGAGGAGAACGGCAGTCAGATCATCATCAACCGCCAGACCCCGGTGAAACAGCTGTGGCTGGCCACCCGAACAGGCGGTTACCACTTCGACTGGTCCGACGAGACCGGTGGATGGGTCCTCGACAGCGATGGCAGCGCATTTTACCCGATGCTCAACCAGGCACTGGTTGAACAGGGTGCAGAAGCCCTTGAGTTGGGCGCATGAGCGATCAATTGCTACCCGCGGTCGTCATCGAACCGCAGCAACCCGCCACCGCTTCGGTGATCTGGCTTCACGGCCTCGGTGCGGACGGCCACGACTTCGAACCGATCGTGCCGGAACTTGATCTGGACGAGGCGCCGATCCGTTTCATCTTTCCCCATGCTCCGGAACGTCCTGTCACGGTCAATCAGGGTTATGTCATGCGGGCCTGGTACGACATTACCTCCCCCGACCTGAGCCAGGGGCAGGATGAGGACGGCACGCGCGAGTCAGAGACCCTGCTACAGAACTGGATCGCGCATGAACGGGAACAGGGAATCCCCGCCGACCGCATCATACTGGCCGGATTCTCCCAGGGGGGCGCCATAGTGCTGCACACGGGGCTACGTTACCCGGACCGTCTCGGCGGTATCATGGCCCTTTCCACCTACCTGCCGCTGGAAGACACCGTTGCCGATGAGAGACACGCTGCCAACCATGATGCGCCCATTTTCATGGCACACGGCGACGACGACCCCATCATTCCCATCAACTTCGCCGAGCAATCCCGGGAGCGTCTTAAGGAACTGGGGCACCCTGTTGAGTGGCACCAATACCCGATGCCGCACAGTGTCTGTATGGAGGAGATAGGTGCGATAGGGAGTTGGTTGAGACAACAGCTGGCGCTTTAGCGCCCATAAGAAGAGGACGGCGACAACCAGACAAAAAAATGCCCCGCAAGAGCGGGGCTACACACAATCAGGAACCACTAATTTCCACACAAGCTTCCGACAACGTATTTCACGTCTCGTTCCG
>JBEPXU010000010.1:0-18094 GCA_041641735.1 Ectothiorhodospiraceae bacterium | reverse complement strand
ATCAGCGATGCCGGCCACGGTGGCCAGGACTCCGCCGCCGCGATGGCCGACGATGCACAGGTCTGTGACTGCAACGGCGTGTGCAAGGGGGATATTGTCAACGCCATCCGCAGCGAGGGACTGTTCACCCTCGAAGAGGTAAAGAAACACACCAAGGCGGCAGCCTCCTGCGGCGGCTGTACCGGCCTGGTCGAACAGATCCTCGCCGCCACCACCGGCGGGGACTACTCCGCGCCGGAGAAAAAACCGCTCTGCCCCTGCACCGACTTCACCCACGAAGAGGTGCGCGAGGCCATTGGGGCACACCACCTCACCAGCCGCGAAGCGGCGATGGCGAAGATGGAGTGGCGCTCACCCGATGGCTGCCCGACCTGCCGTCCGGCGCTCAACTATTACATGCTAGCCACCTGGCCGGCAGAAGCTGTCGACGACCCGCATTCACGCTTCATCAACGAGCGGGTCCACGCCAACATTCAGAAAGACCGCAGCTATACCGTAGTACCTAGAATTTGGGGCGGCGTCACCACGCCGGCTGAGTTGCGCGCTATCGCCGATGCGGCGGAGAAGTTCGACGTACCGATGGTGAAAATTACCGGTGGCCAGCGCATCGACCTGGTCGGCGTGAAGAAGGATCAGCTTCCCGACATCTGGGCCGACCTCAATGAGGCGGGCATGGTTTCGGGACATGCCTACGGCAAGGCGCTACGCACGGTCAAGACCTGCATCGGCTCCCAGTTCTGCCGCTTCGGCACCCAGGACTCTATCGGCATGGGCATCGACCTGGAGAAGATGACCTGGGGCTCCTGGACCCCGCACAAATTCAAGATGGCGGTCTCCGCCTGTCCGCGTAACTGTGCCGAGGCGACTATCAAGGACTTCGGTGTGGTCGGCATCGATGGTGCCTGGGAGCTTCACGTCGGCGGCAATGGCGGCCTCAAGGTCCGTGTCACGGACCTGCTTTGCCGGGTGGAAACCCACGAAGAGGTACTGGAGTACGCCGGTGCCTTTATGCAGCTCTATCGTGAACATGCCCGCTACCTGGAACGTACCGCTCCCTGGATCGAGCGGGTCGGCCTGCCCTTCGTCAAGCAACATGTGGTTGAAGACGAGGCACAACGCAAAGCGCTTTACGAACGCTTCCTCGAGTCGCAAAAGATCGCCCAGCAAGACCCATGGGCGGAACGCACCAGCGCGGAAAAACGCATTGAGTTCGTACCGATGAAAAACGTCGCCAACGCCTGACACACACGGAGAGAAATCATGAGCACACTGTATGAAAAACTGGGCGGCGAACCCGCTATCGATGCCGCCGTCGACCTGTTCTACGACAAGGTTCTGGATGACAAGCGCATCAGCCATTTCTTCAGCAACATCGATATGGAGCGCCAGCGTCAGCACCAGAAGATGTTCCTCAGCTACGCCTTCGGCGGCATGCCCGATTTCTCCGGACAAAGCATGCGGGAGGCACATGCACCGCTGGTGGAAAAACTCGGACTCAACGACAGCCACTTTGATGCGGTGATCGAAAATCTCGGTACCGCCCTGTTAGAGCTGGATGTACCACAGGAGCTCATCACCGAGGCAGCAAGCATCGCTGAGTCGGTGCGTAACGATGTACTGAATAAATAATATCGAGGTTACCACTATGTCTAACTGGATCACTATTGGGAAAATCGAAGACATCCCGAAACTTGGCTCGAGGGTGGTTGCGACCGCTGACGGTGATATTGCCGTATTTCGCACCTCTGACGATCATATCTTCGCCCTGCGCGATCATTGCCCGCACCAGGGCGGCCCACTATCCCAGGGCATGGTCTATGGCCACGCCGTTGCCTGCCCCCTGCATAACTGGAGCATCGACTTGAAAACGGGTGAGGCGATCGCACCGGACGAGGGTTGTAGCCACAGCTATCCGGTGAAGGTGGAAAACGGCGTCATCACCATTGCTGCGTCAGCTGCAAATATCGCGGCGGTTTAAAAGCATTAACGCAGAGATCGCAGAGGCGAACTTTGCGTTTAAAAGGTTTACATAATGAACGAAGTCAAGACAACCTGCCCTTATTGCGGTGTCGGCTGCGGCATTATTGCCGGCACTAATGACGACGGTAGCGTCACGGTCAAGGGCGATCCGGATCATCCCGCCAATTTCGGGCGTCTCTGCTCCAAGGGTGCTGCGCTTGGCCAGACCACAGACCTGGAGGGACGCCTGCTTCATCCCGAGGTTGACGGTCAGAGCGTCCAATGGGACAAGGCACTGGATACCGTTGCCTCCCGCTTCAAGGCCATTATCGACAAACACGGTCCTGATGCCGTCGCCTTCTATGTCTCCGGTCAGTTACTCACCGAGGATTACTACGTCGCCAACAAACTGATGAAGGGCTACATCGGTTCGGCAAACATCGACACCAATTCCCGTCTATGCATGTCCTCAGCCGTCGCTGCCTATAAACGCGCATTCGGCAGTGATAGTGTTCCATGCAGCTATGAGGATCTGGAGCAGGCACGGCTCATCGTACTCACCGGCTCGAACACTGCCTGGTGTCATCCGGTGCTGTTCCAGCGTATCCGCCTGGCCCGTGAGAAGAACCCGGATCTGCGGGTCGTGGTCATCGACCCGCGCCGCACCGCTACCTGCGATATTGCCGACCTGCATCTGGCGCTGAAACCCGGTACCGATGCCGTTCTGTTCAACGGGCTGTTGCGTTATCTCGATCAGCATCAGGCACACGACAATCACTACACCTCACAATTTACTGTCGGCACCGAAGCTGCCCTGGCGGCTGCCAAACAGTCATCCCCCAGCGTAGCCCGTGTAGCCAGGCAGTGCGGACTCGACAACGATGAGGTCGACACGTTTTTTTCACTCTTCGCCCGCACCGAACAGGTTGTCACTCTCTTCTCACAAGGCATTAACCAGTCCTCCAGCGGCACGGACAAGGGTAATGCCATCATTAACTGCCACCTGCTAAGCGGACGTATCGGTCGACCCGGCATGGGGCCATTCTCGATCACCGGCCAACCCAACGCCATGGGGGGGCGCGAAGTCGGCGGTCTGTCCAACCAGCTTGCCGCCCACATGGAACTGGACAACCCGCAGCATCGCCAATGGGTTCAGCAGTTCTGGGGAGCACCCGTTATCGCCGAGAGTGCCGGCCACAAGGCCGTAGACCTTTTCCGTGCCGTTGAGGATGGACGTGTCAAGGCGGTATGGATTATGGCCACCAACCCTGTAATCAGTCTTCCCGAAGCCGATCGGGTGAGGACTGCGCTAAGAAATTGCGATCTGGTTGTTGTCTCGGACAATATGATGCATACGGATACCGTTGATCTGGCACACATAAAGCTACCGGCTCTCGGCTGGGGTGAAAAGGACGGAACCGTGACCAACTCCGAACGTCGCATTTCACGGCAACGCGCCTTTCTTGGCGCGCCGGGTGAGGCGCGCGCAGACTGGTGGATCATCAGTGAGGTGGCAGCGCGCATGGGCTTTGCTGACAGCTTCGACTATCAGCACCCCTCAGAGATATTCACCGAGCATGTAAAACTGACCGCATGGCACAACAGCGGAAGCCGTGATCTCGATCTCGGTGGTCTTGAGGCACAAACCCGTGAACAATATGACAGCCTCGCCCCGATACAGTGGCCGGTAACCACTGAGAAACCCAATGGTACCGGGAGGCTCTTTGCCGACGGGGCCTTTTATACAGACAGCGGGCGCGCACGCCTTATCGCCATCACCCCGCAAGCTCCTGCCTGCCCTACCGACAAGGCGTATCCGCTACGCCTCAATACTGGCCGCGTACGCGACCACTGGCACAGCATGACCCGCAGTGGGAAATCACCTCGCCTTGCAAACCATACCCGGGAGCCCTACGCCGAGATCCACCCGCAGGATGCCGCACAGATCGGCATAGAAAAAAACGACCTGGTCACTGTGACCACAGAACAGGGGAAAATTATCGTTCGTGCCCTGCTCAGTGAACACCAGCAACCGGGAAACATATTTGTCCCCATGCACTGGAATAGCCAGTTTTCCAGTCAGGCCCGTGTCGACGCATTGATTAGCGCCTGTACCGATCCGGTCTCAGGTCAACCCGAATTGAAACACGCCGCGGCACAGCTCCAGCCCTATCGTCCGGCATGGTATGGCTTTCTCCTAAGTCGCCGTCAGCTCACCCTCTCCAGCGCCAGTTACTGGAGCCGTTCCCGTGGCAGCGATCTGTGGCGCTATCAGCTTGCTGGTGAACAGACGCCGGAGAGCTGGGCGAATAGTGCTCGCACCCTGCTCTGTTCACCGGAACAGGATGTCGGCTGGATTGAATATTTCGACACGGCCAACAGACAGTATCGTGCTGCACGCATTGTCGACGGTCGATTGGAAAGTTGCCTCTACGTGAGCGCCACACGTGGGCTTCCGTCACACGACTGGCTCGAAGATTTATTTGCGCAGGAGACAATCTCCGGCAACGAGCGTATCGCACTGCTCGCTGGTAAACCGCTCCTGCACCAGCAAGAGGCAGGCAGCACCGTTTGTGCCTGTTTTGGGGTCGGTCGGAACACACTCACAGAGGCGATCAAGACAAAAAAACTCAACAGTGTTGAAGCGATCGGTGAACTTCTCAAGGCCGGCACCAACTGTGGTTCCTGCATCCCGGAATTGAAGGAACTGCTTGCAGAGGCGCTACAGGAGGCGGATCACCCTGCAGAGGTCAAACCTGCGCTTGACGAGCAACAACAACTCAGCCGTTAAGGCAGGCATTCAAAAACATATTTGGCACCGTATTTGCAACACACCTAATGACCCATTTATCTGCACTACACCACAACCAACGAGAGAGGGATCGACTATGTCGTATCTAGAACCCACGGAGTTTGTATCAAAAATGGTCGACTCGGGTGAGTCGAAAATCTACATGTCCACCAGGGACACCCTGATTCGGGCGTTCATGGCCGGGGCCATCCTGGCACTTGCCGCGATCTTCGCCATCACCGTAGCCACCAAAACCGGCTCACCGCTGCTTGGCGCCATACTCTTCCCGGTAGGCTTTATTATGCTCTACCTGATGAAGTTCGACCTGTTGACCGGTGTCTTTACCCTGGTCCCGCTGGCCCTCATCGACAAACGCCCCGGCGTGACCGTGAAACAGGTTTTGCGCAACTGGGGACTGGTATTTATCGGTAACTTTGCCGGCGCACTGAGTGTCGCTTTCATGATGTCATTCATTCTCACCTACGGCTACAGCATTGATGGCGGTGCCATCGCTGAAAAGGTCGGCCATATCGGTGAGTCAAGAACCCTCGGTTATAAAGAACATGGTCTGGATGGCTGGATCACCATCTTCATCCGCGGCATGCTCTGCAACTGGATGGTCTCGATGGGTGTAGTCGGTGCCATGATCTCCAGCTCCGCCAGCGGTAAAATGATGGCCATGTGGATGCCCGTGATGCTCTTCTTCTTCATGGGCTTTGAGCACTCCATCGTTAACATGTTCCTCTTCCCCTTCTCCATGATCATGGGTGGTGGATTCACCGTTGGCGACTATCTGCTGTGGAATGAGCTTCCCACCGCGCTGGGCAACCTTGTCGGCGGTTTTGTCTTTGTCGCTCTTCCGCTCTACTTTACCCACGTTCGCACCAGACCGGAACGTTCACTGAAACAGGTCTGATAACAGATCATTGCCACCCCGATCCCGCATGGGATTGGGGCCTTTTCCCAAATGACCAGACAATTAAAAATCAACCTCGGCCAGTGTACCGATCGCGGCCGCAAGGCGATAAACCAGGATTTTCACGACGCATCCATACCCAAACAGCCGCTACTTAGTTCCAAAGGTATCGTCATCGCTCTGGCGGATGGAATAAGCAGTAGCGATGTCAGCCAGATAGCCAGTGAAACAGCCGTTACAGGATTCATTGAAGACTATTACTGCACCCCCGAACCCTGGTCGGTAAAAACCTCGGTCAAGCGCGTTCTCCAGGCAACCAACTCCTGGCTTTATGCGCAAACACGAAACAGCCCTTACCGATTCTCACTGGACCGTGGTTACGTCTGCACTTTCACTGCCCTGGTCCTCAAATCAACCACCGCACACATCTTTCATGCGGGTGACACCCGCCTCTACCGTCTTAGCTCTAACAAGCTTGAACAGTTAACGGAAGATCACCGTCTATGGGTGTCGCGGGAAAAGAGCTATCTCAGCCGCGCGCTTGGTATGCGCGAGAGCCTCAGTATCGATTATCGGAACCATGCGCTCGAAGCGGGTGATATCTTCGTTCTGGCGACAGACGGTGTTTACGAACACACCGATGAGAAATTTATCGTCGATACGATTTTGGCGCATCATAACGACCTGGAGCAGGCCGCCAGAGAAATTGTAAAGGGTGCGTTACACGCCGGTAGTCAGGACAACCTGTCCGTTCAGATCGTGCGCATCGATGAACTTCCCGACCATGATGTAACCGAACTGCAACAACAAGCCACAAGCCTGCCATTTCCGCCGGAATTACAACCACGGATGCTCTTTGATGGCTATGAGATTGTGCGCGAGCTTCATAGTAGTAACCGCAGCCATGTCTATCTTGCCATCGACACTGAGTCCGGAAAAAAGGTTGCCCTCAAGACACCCTCTATCGACCTTCGTAATGACGATAACTACCTCGAGCGTTTTTTGATGGAGGATTGGGTGGCACGGCGCATCGACAATGCACATGTGTTAGCACCCGGCACAAAGACAACCGGCCAGCGTAACTATCTCTATCTCATCACCGAGTTCATCGAGGGGCAATCCCTGTCGCAATGGATCACGGACAATCCCGCACCCGAGATAGAGACGGTGCGCACTATCATCGAGCAAGTCGCCCGAGGACTGCGCGCGCTACACCGCCAGGAGATGCTACATCAGGATCTACGACCCAATAACATCATGGTCGACAAAACAGGTAGCGTTAAGATTATCGACTTCGGATCGGTGCGTGTAGCCGGCATTGCCGAAAATCGACTTCGAGACGATGAACAGATTCTTGGTACGGCACAGTACACGGCACCGGAGTATTTCCTGGGCGAGGCCGGCTCCACACGCTCGGACATGTTCTCACTCGGTGTCATTACCTATCAAATGCTTTCAGGGCGGTTGCCCTACGGTACCCGGGTGGCACAGGCAACAACCCGAGCGGCGCAACGGAAACTGGTATACGAGTCTGTGCTCGACGATAACCGTACTATCCCCGCCTGGATTGACGCTGCCATCAGGAAAGCCGTCCACCCCAGCCCAGACCAACGCTACGAAGAAATTTCAGAATTCATCCATGACCTGCGAAGACCTAACCGGGCCTTTTTAAGCCGAACACGCCCACCGCTACTTGAACGTAATCCCGTGCTCTTCTGGCAAAGTCTCTCCCTGATACTGTTTTTCATTATTATCGCGTTACTCAGCGACACGCCTATTGCTAGTCAGTAACAGCAAAACAAATGTGTTTATACCATGGTGCCTTCTAGCGCCCTCTCAGCAACCCGTAAGGAGCTTAACGATGAAGAAGATTGAAATGACAGAAACGATAATCGCGGCGAAAGTCCAGTCTGGCCTCGGGTGGGAAACCATTGCGGAGAAGGTCGGACTCGCCCCGGTATTCCTTACCTCGGCCTGTCTTGGCATGAACAGTCTCAAACCGGAATTCGCCGATAAGGTCTGTGAGGTACTTGGACTGCCGGCTGAGATCTCAACCGCACTGCAACAGTTCCCTCACAAGAACTGGGATAAGGCCGTACCCACCGACCCGGTTATTTACCGTTGGTACGAAATTGTTGGCGTCTATGGAGAAACCATCAAGGAACTGATCCACGAAAAGTTCGGCGATGGTATTATGAGCGCCATCGACTTTTCCATGCATATTGACAAGGAAGAAAATCCAGCCGGCGATCGTGTCCGGGTGACAATGAGTGGCAAGTTCCTTCCCTACAAAAGTTGGTAAAACCGAACTACAGTCTACCGGGATCTGCTTGCCCGTCGTAAGGACTTGCCACACTGCAGCCCGGTAGGCTGTCTACCCGATTTTGGTGCCAGAGGAAAGAAGAATCGAGGTTATGACTTACTGCTTCGCCTCAGTCTCCTGCCCTTCCCTCTCTTTCTCCTTGGCATACCATTCATTGGTCGCCATCACCGCCTTTGAGATGAACTGATCAAAGTAGGGCAGCAGTTCACCTACCTCTTTAGTTTCGGTACCGAGGCGAAACTCGAATACCGCCACATCGTCAGGGCTGGCACCGAGGAATGCCACGCTATAGGTAATGGGGAGTCCGGATTTGTCCGGGTGATCGTAGACTCCTGCGTGCTCAAACACTTCGTCCTCGAGCATGTCGATCAGGGCAGCAAAGATGGAACCGTCACCCACGCTCATGACCGAGAACTCATCGGCGGGCATGGCACCACTGCCCTGACGGCTGACACGCCCTTCATTGTCCATTAGCAGTGAAAGCGCGCTTTTATCGTCGCAGACGATATCGATACGAAGTTTCTGGATCGCTGTTTTTTTCATAATACCTTGGAAATATTGTTTATCGCCGCGCAATTGTAACGTGTTGAACTGAATCCAGCGAATGAATGCGACTGGCCAAGAATTGAAATACTAAGGAAGATGTGTCGTGCATTAATGGACGATGATGCCACGCCCTCCCCGTTTTGCCTGATACAGCTTTTCGTCGACTCTTTGCATCAATACCTTTGCCTCTGCAGCGCTTCCCTCATCAAGGACAATACTGCCCGCACTAATGCTACAGACCGGTTCTATACCCTCTCCGCCATTGAGCTGAAGCTGCTTTTTCCGGAACTGTGCCATAACATCCTTGAACCAGAGATCGATTTCACCCTCATAGGCAGGCATAATTAAAGCAAATTCATCCCCTCCCAGGCGTGCCAGGATATCGCTGCTCCGGCAGCGTTCACTCAGGGTACTGGAAAGCGCTATTAGTACCTCATCCCCGATATGGTGCCCATAGTGATCATTCACCGGCTTGAACTTATCCAGGTCGAGAAGTACCACGCGAGACACTGTTCCACGTTTTGCCAACCCGGCATAACGTTCCAGCTCTTCGTCGAAGGCCCGTCGGTTGTACAGGCCGGTTAACGGGTCATGCGTACTTAATTTTTTGAGGCTGCGATTGGCCTGCTCGATTCTCTGGACCAATACCGAGACATCCTCCATGATGGATTCTGTCTCCTGCAGCTGTACCTTGCGTTGCTGCCCTAGTGTCCCGCTTCCCTTATGCACGCCCTGAAGCAGGTTTCGGATTTGGTTAAGGTCAACGCTAAAAAGTCGCAGTAATCGTGACGAAAAGTAGATCGTCAAAGTAATTATTACAATGAAGATCACCCCACTGAGCAGCATCGCTACAAGAAACAAATGACTATAACCGACCTCGTAGCCCTTGAAGCGCATCTGCCAATCCGTACCCGGAATCGTAGCCCACAGGCTTCGCCCATCCTCACTTAATCTTCGGTTACCCGCCTGCGCAATGGTATTCCCCTTACCATCTGCAACGAGCAAATACTGCTTGTCCCCGACAAGCTCTGCCAAGCGACTCTTGACAATGTCAGTACTGAAACTCATAAACAGCAACCCCAGTGTCTCGCCATCCGAACGAACGGGTATCGTTACATCAAAATGATGCATTGTTGTGACCTCCCGGTGCACTGGTGGCTGAGGCAGTTTGGTACCACCGAGCATCTTTTTCAGATCAGCCACGCACTGCTTGCCAAGGTGTAGTTGGGGAGGCTCTCCCAGTACATTTCCATCGGAATTGATCAGGGCCACGCCAATGCTTTCGGGCAAGAAGTCTCGCACCTCCTCCGCCCATAACACTGCGCGCCCCACATCACCAAAAATCAGAATATCCGCCACCTCTTGGCGACCCGCATAGGTGGTGGCGATACGGCGATAGAAACCGACCCTGCTGCCAATATCCCGCTTCAACACATCCAGTTCAAAGGCTTCATGGCGCTGTGTTGCCTCACGGCTGGAGTAAAAGCCCATCATTGCCATACTCAACACACCGGCAAGGGCAAAAACAAGAATCAGAGTAAGATAACGGAGAGTCACTCCCCTTATCGAAACGGTTTTCGGCAGGACATTCATCAGTACAGTTCTTTTATTATTAATAACTGTCCCCTGCAGGTTACATCGCAATACGGCCCATAGCCAGCCTCTGGCCCCACCTCTCCCTTACCCGGTTTGTCTCCTTCCCGACAATGTTTATGGCAGTCATTGTCCGAATCCTGGCCAGCTAACCAAGTCACCAAGTAAAAGCAACACAAATCAGACAGTTACAATCCCACATTAATGGCATTGTTTTTGCTGAATACATACGGCACATAACCATTCCACTAAGGGTAACGACAGTGAGTATTAAAAAATACGAGCAGGATGGCCTGCTACTGAATATCAGTTTTGTTGAAGAAGCATCGACCAGCGGTTTTACGGCATTTCGCGGACGCCTTGCACTGGTTGAGGCCGAGGTCGGGGATGAGTCTGGCAACAGAAAGACACCGGGCATCGTCATGGAGCAGGTGGTTCTGATGGACAAGGACGACAAGTTGACCCTTGCTGCCGGTTCTCTCAATAAACTGGAACAACTGAACAACTTCGTTTCGATGTACAAGGACGATTTCTCATCCGAGATGACTGCCATTCTGTATGTTGTTGACCTGACCGAGCCGCTTCAGGTCGAGCTGGAAGGTATCGATTTCACCCTGACACCCATGCAGGAGGGAATTACCTGGAATGAGCTGCTGGACCTTGCTGATCTGGACAAACCGGATCTGAAAGGCATGTCTGCCGCTGACAAGGTCTATGCCGTATGGGATGAGCTCAAAGGCTACCGTGGCAAGGCTGCCAAGGTATCCATGGACGAGGCGCTGACTAAAACCGATAACACCCTGACTCGTATAGAGCGCGGTGCGCTTTAATCACCGCCGGCGGCACGGGATAATCCCGTGTTGCCGGCTATTTGCCAACCTCGCCTAAACGGACCACACTTCAGGCCGCCGCCTGGCTATCGAGATACTCTTCATAGTTGCCACTGAAATTGACAACACCCTCCGGAGTCAATTCGATAATGCGTGTGGCCAACGATGAGACGAACTCCCGGTCATGGCTGACGAAGATCAAGGTGCCAGCGTAGTTTTCCAACGCCAGATTCAGCGACTCTATCGACTCCATGTCTAGGTGGTTGGTCGGTTCGTCCATCACCAGTACATTGGGCTTTTGCATCATCATCTTGCCAAAGAGCATCCGCCCCTGCTCACCACCGGAGATGACCTTAACCGACTTCTCGATATCCTTCTGGGAAAAGAGCATGCGCCCAAGATAACTGCGCACCACCTGCTCGTCATCCTCCGGCTGCTTCCACTGACCCATCCATTCAAGCAGGTTCATCTCCTGCTCGAAATCACTGGCATGGTCCTGAGCATAGTAGCCGATGGAGGCATTCTCCGACCATTTCACAGTGCCGGTATCCGGAGAGAGTCCGCCCAGCGCATCACCGACCAGGGTACGTAATAGCGTAGTTTTACCGATACCGTTGGGGCCGATGATGGCGATTCGCTCACCCACCTCAACCAGCAGGTCGAGACCGCTGAAGAGCGGCTCATCGCCATACCCCTTGGCAAGCCCCTCCACCTCGAGAGCATTGCGGAAGAGCTTCTTCTCCTGCTCGAAACGGATAAAGGGGTTCTGTCGGCTGGAGGGTTTGATCTCCTCCAACTCAATCTTTTCGATCTGTTTGGCGCGCGAGGTGGCCTGTTTGGCCTTGGAGGCATTGGCGGAGAAACGGCTGACGAAGGTCTGCAACTCGGCGATCTGCGCCTTCTTTTTGGCATTCTCGGCCAGCTGACGCTCGCGTACCTGGGTAGCCGCGGTCATATACTCATCGTAATTACCCGGGTAAACACGCAGCTCACCGTAATCGAGGTCCGCCATGTGCGTACAGACACTATTCAGGAAATGGCGGTCGTGGGAGATGATAATCATCGTCGCGTTGCGCTCATTGAGCACGCTCTCCAGCCAACGGATAGTGTTGATGTCGAGGTTGTTGGTCGGCTCGTCGAGCAGCATGATGTCCGGCTCAGCAAACAGCGCCTGGGCCAACAGTACACGCAGCTTCCAGCCTGGGGCCACCGCACTCATCAGACCGAAATGTTGCTCCACCGGAATCTCCAGCCCCAGTAACAACTCCCCTGCACGGGACTCGGCTGTATAGCCGTCGAGCTCGGCGAATTTCACCTCCAGATCGGCCACCTTCATGCCGTCCTCTTCGCTCATCTCCGGTAGCGCATAGATGCGGTCCCGCTCCTGTTTCACCTGCCACAACTCGGTATTGCCCATGATCACCGTATCGATCACCGAGTACTCCTCGTAGGCGAACTGGTCCTGGCGCAGCTTGCCCACCCTGGTATTGGGCTCAATGGAAACGGTGCCTGAACTTGGCTCCAGGTCGCCACCCAGGATCTTCATCAGGGTGGATTTACCACAACCGTTGGCGCCGATAAGACCGTACCGATTACCGTTACCAAACTTGACCGAGATATTTTCAAACAGGGGCTTGGCCCCGAACTGCATGGTGATATTGGCTGTTGAAATCACGAACTTTTCCGAAATCTGTTGCTGGGAGTATTGAAGCGAATGGTATGAATGGAAGCAAAGCCGTTATCACCCACAGCGGGTGGACCGGCTTCTCACATTCAATCTAACCGTTATCTCTATCGACGGCGTCCCCGGCCTTTCGCCTTGGGTTTCTCATCGCGGACTTTGAGATTACTTTCCATAAACGACTTGCCGTTAAGGGCACTCATCGCGGCACGTGCTTCGTGACCTTCCATAGCGACAAACGCAAAACCTTTATTACGGCCGCTGAAGATATCGCGCGGCAACTCAAGTTTGCGCACCGTACCGTATTCTGAAAAGAGTGCCCTGAGCTCATCTTCCGTAACCTGAGGGGCGATGTTCCCGACGAAAAGGGTTTTCATGTCTGCTCTCCCAATTTTATGTAGGTGGTGTGACCGCAGAGGCCAAAGCGGGAAATTGAATTCCGTGAATGGTGTTACGGTAAATGGAGGGAAAACAAGAAACGGGCCGGGCTCCCCCCTGCCGTAGCAGGAGGAAGTCACGGCCCGTCTCTTGGTGACTGTGCCAGAGGCGCCGATGCGCCTCCAACTCAGTCCGTCGCAGGACGCTTACTGGGCAACAACGTTGCTAGCTTGAGGACCCTTGGGGCCATTCTCAACGTCAAAGCTTACGACCTGACCTTCTGCCAGAGTTTTGAAGCCGGAGCCCTGGATAGCGCTGAAGTGTACAAACACGTCTGCACCGCCATCGTCCTGGGAGATGAAGCCAAAGCCCTTGGATTCGTTAAACCACTTAACAGTACCTGTAGCCATGTAATATTTACCTTTAAAAACAAACTAATAGAACGGGTTGTGCCTACAGGTAATGAAGAGGTGTATCGAGAAGTAACCGGTGGGGAACTGCTGAAACTGCCAATAACAATATCTGTAGCCATGGTTACTATAGGCCAATCCTCAGGCATTAGCCAGTACTATTTGCAAAATAATTTATCGGGAGCAAAACAACGGATAGGGATTGTTTTACACTATCCAGCCCAAGCCACCAACCGCAGGGGAGAGACAGTATGCAAATCTGGGTCGATGCCGACGCCTGCCCGGTCGTGATCAAGGATATCCTCTACCGCGCCGCCGAACGCAAGCAGGTGAGATTGACCCTTGTGGCCAACAAGACGCTTAACGTGCCGCGCTCCCCCTGGATCAGCAGCAAGCAGGTCGGCCAGGGATTTGACGTAGCCGATGACTATATCGCCGAACAGGTTCAACAGGACGATATTGTCATTACCGCCGATATTCCGCTTGCTGCCGATGTACTCAAAAAAGGCGGATATGCCATTAATCCCCGCGGTGAACGTTACAGCCACGACACCATCAACCAGATCCTGGGCATGCGCGACTTTATGGATACCCTGCGAAGCAGCGGCATCCAGACCGGAGGGCCGCCGCCTCTAAACCAGACCGACAGGAGAAACTTCGCCAATGAGCTGGATCGCCTATTGGCGAAGGTTCTGCGCAAATAACCCTGCCTCCCCGGCAGCTGATGGCTTGCGCTAGAGTTACCTTAATCCAACTCCTCATCGGAATACGCCATGAAACGTGCCAACCTCATCAGCCTGATCGACATCATCGCCTTTATCGCCTTCCTCTTTCTCACCAGCAGCGGCATCCTGCTGCGATACCTGCTCCCGCCAGGAAGCGGTCGTTGGAGCGCGGTATGGGGAATGACCCGTCATGAGTGGGGCGAGGTGCATTTCTGGGTCTCGATGTTCTTTTTCGCTGTGCTCGCCTTCCACCTGCTACAACACTGGCGCTTCGTTTTGGGGCTGTTTCGCGGTCGCCTCCAGGAGTGCATGCGTCTGCGTGTGGCCCTCGGGCTGGTCGGTCTGGTTGCCGTCGTACTGCTGAGTATCGCTCCCCTCATCAGCACCGTTAGCACCGATGAAAGTCGCATCAACCACCCTTACCGGGGCGGCGGTCAAGCACTGCATCAACCTGAAGAAAAGGGGGGTGAACGTGTCCTGCCCGGACAGTAATGTCTCTGTCTCAGGGTACTAACATCTCCATTCCCCTTGTAGATGCGCGGTTGCTGGGGAACAATAGCCAGTCATGAGTAAAGCCCCGATTGAAGCCATCGTCCCCCTGCGTGGCCCACTATTCCGTGGAGATCAGCGCCTGCGTATCGCCCTGGTCGGTATGCCCAACAGCGGAAAAAGCACCCTGTTCAAGGCGGTTTCCAGTACCTCGATCCACACCGGCCAACTGGCCGGCGGCCATCAGCCCTATGGCGAATGTACCGTTCAAATCGGCCTGGACGAAGCGAGCCTGGTTGACCTGCCGAGTATGCGCTCGATGCATGATATGCACCGTGAGGATATCGGTGCGCTGAAATACCTGTTGTGGGGAGACCGGCGTCCCCCCGTTTCTGAACATGAGCCGGACGGCCCGCCGGCCCCCTTCTCCCCACCGGATGTCATCATTCAGGTTGTCGACGCCACCGCGCTGGAGCGCCATCTTGAATTAACCATGGAACTGAGCCAGCTGGGCCGGCCGGTAGTGATCGCACTGAATATGATGGACGAGGCACGGGAGAAGGGTTTGCACATCAATACCCGGGGCCTGAGCCGCCTTCTTGGCATGCCGGTGGTGCCGACCATCGCCCTGATGGGACACGGTGTCTCCAAGCTGTTCAGCACCGCTGTGGAGGTGGTACGGGAAAAAAGCTGCCCGTTGCCGCAGCCACCGAGCAAGCATATTTGCGATGCCCTGCAGCCACTCAGCGAAGAACTTAATTGTCCGGCCATTCAAGACGCCTTCAACGTACCCCACCGTTTTCTGCTAATGCAACTGGCCGAAGGAAATGAGTACTTCATGGACGAGATACAGCACCATTTCCCGGAACTTATGCGGAAATTCCTGCGCCTGCGCGATGAGGCAGAGGATGCCATGCCGCGTCCACTGGCCGAAGAGGTCCACGCGGACCGTCATCACCGAGCCGCCAGTCTGTTTGAAGAGGTCACCCGCATCGGCGGCCCCTACGAGGGCACACGCTGGCGTTACTGGCTAGATGAGCTGTTCCTGCATCCTCAGTGGGGACTGCTTGGCAGTCTGGCGGTCTTCGCCATGGTGCTGTTTATGGTTTTCGAGGTCAGCGCCTGGCTCGACTCGATCACGGCTGCCAAGCTCATCGACTGGATCGAGCCCTGGCAGCCGACCTCCACCATTGGCGTAATTGGCCGCGCGGTGGCCGACGGCCTGATAGGACTCATCGGCATCGTGGTGCCCTACATGCTACCGCTGGTACTGCTGCTTGTGGCACTGGAAGAGGCGGGGGTGATGCAGCGCATCGCCTTCGTGGTCGACCGGGGCTTCCACCACATCGGCCTGCATGGTGGTGTAGCGGTACCGTTTCTGCTGGGACTGGGCTGTAACGTCCCGGCGATCTCCGCTGCCGCCAATGCCAGTTCAGGGCGCGACCGTGTAGTCGCCTCGCTGCTGATCACCTTTGTCCCCTGTTCGGCCCGTTCCGCGATTATCCTTGCCCTCGCCGGTAAGTATCTCGGTGGCCTGGGTGTTTTCGCCATCTTCATGCTGACCATCATTGTCATTGCGATCATGGGCAAGGTGCTGACCCGCCGCTATCCGGAAACCGGACCGGGGCAGGTACAGGAGATTCCGCCCTACGCCCTGCCCACCTGGAAATCCCTGCTCAACAACACCTGGATGCGTACCAGCGACATCCTTACCATCGTCACGCCATTGTTGGTCGGCGGAAGTGTCGTACTGGCCCTGCTCAGCCATGTCGGTGCCGACGAGGTGGTCAATACCTTACTCACGCCGGTGACCAATTGGTGGCTGGGGCTTCCGGTTGCACTAGGCGTACCGATTCTCTTCGGTATCCTGCGTAAAGAGCTTTCGTTGTTGATGATTTACCAGGCGCTGGGCAGTTTCGAGTTAGGCCAGTATCTCGACTGGGTACAGATCGTTACCTTTCTGGTTTTCCTGACCTTCTATATTCCCTGCATCTCAACCTTTGCAGTTATGCTGAGAACGATCGGCAAAAAAGAGGCCCTTTTCTCCATCCTCCTATCGGTAACAGTAGCACTGTTGGTGAGCGGGATTATTCGTCTGATTCTGGAGACGATACAAATAGTGACCTGAAGATTATCCGGAAAAAGAAAAGGCCGGGCAGCACTGCCCGGCCCTTTCCCTCTTCAACCCTCGACATCGCTTTTACCTAAGCACCCCGCTCTGCCATCACCCGCTCAACGGTATCCACAATGGCCTGAGTTTGCGGATCGATCTCGATATTAATACGGTCACCCGATTGGCGTGAACCGATATTGGTTCGTTGCAGCGTCTCGGGGATAAGATTGACGTTGAACTCATCCCCCTCGACATCACCGATGGTAAGGCTGATACCGTCGATACCGATGTACCCCTTGGTGAACACATACTTTGTCCACTGCGATGGAATACGAAACCAGACCTGACGGTTATTTTCCGATTCGAGCACACGCGAAATCTCTGCCGTACAAAGGATATGGCCGGACATGGCATGGCCACCAATCTCATCGCCGAAGCGTGCGGCCCTCTCCACGTTAACCCGATCACCCACCTTCAGCTCACCCAGGTTGGTTACTTTCAGTGTTTCCTGCATCAGGTCAAAGGCGATCCGATCACCGTCGATACCGGTCACGGTCAGGCAACAGCCGTTATGTGCCACCGAGGCACCCGGCTCCAACCCCGGCAACAACGCCTCGGGCAGACGCACGACATGCGTACGGAAGTTTTCCTTCTCCACAATATCCACTACCTCAGCGGTGCCCTGGACGATACCTGTAAACATCTTTCTCCCCGATTCAACCTGTTCTGCAACTGACTATAAATAATAGAAAGCCAGCTCTTCTGTCGTACACTAACCTGTTACTCAGCCTCAATGGATAAAACACCCCATGTCGACACGCTGACTGGCCAACCGCATTAATCCACTAACATCTCCTGCAGTATAACTGCCGCCTCATCTGCACCTGTTGCCGGCACTGGCACTGGCTCAGGTTGCGACAACAACGACTCCAGCGCGGGAAGGTGCTCGCCCCTTTCCAGCACGCCCCGGGTAACCTCCTTGCTGGAGACGGCCTGCTGAATCCACCTCATCAATGCTGGCTCTTCAGGCCAGTTACCACGGCGAACATAGAGCACCGAAACGGCATGAACGGCCGCCTCGGTAAAGGTACCATAGCCCGGTTTGGTAATAACCGCATCCGATGAGGCAACAAGGTCACTAAAACTGTAATCAAGTTCATCGATCGTCAAGCAGTCATCGCGCTCGACATCCCATGCAGCAGGAAGTAAATAACGGATGTGTCGTGCCTTTGGCCACTCGGCAACCGGCAGAGGATGATCGATACCGCCCATCGCGACCAGGACCAGGCGCTCATGCTCCGCGACCAGCCCCTGCTCAATCAGTTTGGCGCGACGGTTTG
>JBEPXU010000009.1:0-18814 GCA_041641735.1 Ectothiorhodospiraceae bacterium | reverse complement strand
AGAAGCACAAGTTTGCGACGCTCCGGCTGCTTGAGCAGGTGGTGGCCGGCGTGGCGCAGCGCACCGCCCATACGGGTCGACAATCCGCCCTGCATACCCGCCAGGCGCGACTTGGCCTCGTCACTGAAGTGTTCGTTGAAATCCTTAAAGCGGTAGTACTGCACATCGTGCCGCCCATCGGAGGCAAAACCGTGTACGGCAAACGGGTCACCGATGCCCTCGACAGCGGTGGAGACCAGCGTTGCCGCCTCGCGGGTCAGCTGCAACACCGTCTTCTCCGATCCGGCCATCTTCTCGTTGGTCGACTCGGAAAGGTCCAGCAGCAGCACCACGGAGAGGTCGCGACTCTTCAGCACGTTGCGCATGGTAATGCGGGGACTGGGCTGCTCACCCATGCGAATCGCGATCATCGCATCGATTGCCGCATTGATATCGATCTCATCCCCGTCTTCCATGTTGCGCTCCCGCTGCACCCCCTCGGGGGTCAGTAGATCGATGATCTGCTTGATGCGGTGAGCGATGGGCTTGTACTCGGTGAGAATATCCTCGATATCCTCAGGGTCGCCCTTGGGCTGGCGACGCTCATACACCGTCACCCAGTCGGGACGACTGAGTTGAATCTGGTAGTCCCACTCCTGGTAGTGGAACGGTTCGGAGATCGGCTCCTTGCCCCACATCTCATTGTAACTGACCCCCTCATCCTCATAGGGAAACAGTTCGGTGGGGAGGGTCCAGATCTCCTGCGCATCGTCACCGGCCAGTTCGCAATCGATCTCGTTGACCATCTCCATCAGACTGACGCTCTTGCGAACCTGACGCATGCTTGCCGGGATGTACTCGGTCCCGGTATCCATATCGAACTCTTCGAACTCCCACACATAACGATTATCGTCACGGTAGGAGAGTCGGTTTCGCTCAAGGATACGTAGGCTGGGCACCTCCTTGCGCGCCGAGAAGATGTTGAACAGCTCCATCCCCATGTGCCAGGAGTAGGTGTTGTCATCCTGCTTGTCGGCGATCTCCTCATGGAAACGCTGGGCGAAGGCATTCAGTTCTTCGTCATCCGTTTTATAGGAGGCATCGAGCAGCATCAGTGAGACCTTCTCCAGTACCTCGACGGTCGGGTGCTCCACCGGCTCCTCATAGTCGAAGGCGAGCAGCGAACGCCACAGCTTTTTCAGGCCGGGAAACTCATTCGCCGCCTTGTACTCGACCCGCGCATCCTCCATCAGGCCGATGAAATACATCTGCGCCGGGCTCAGCTGCTCGGCCGAAAGCGGTTCGGTGGTGTAACACATATGCGCCGCCATATGCGCGGCGATGGCGCGGTACAACTCCAGACCGGCAATGTCGCCCAGGTCATCGACCGCATCGGGCATATGGAAAATACGGTGTTCGATGTAGGGTTTGAAGTCGGTGTAGTCGGCGCCGGTGGGACGCAGGAAAAAGTCCCTGCCCCATAACGCACGGAGATAGAAATTGAGCTTGCGCTGGGTCCTGACGAAGAGGACGCCGCGACGCTCCTTCTGCAACACCGCCTTGCTGTCGGCCGACTCGAGATTGAAGTACTTGGTCAGGTTTTCAAAATCCCGACGATAGGCCTGGGCACCAAAATTGGCCCAGCGACGCAGACCGCTCAGGGTCAGCTTGGAGAGCAGGTCATCCATGTGATTGAGCATGGGGCGCACGCCCCGTGCCGCCGTGGAGGATATCTGGTGAATCAGGGTGAGGTAACCGCGCAGCAGTTCCGCATCGCCCAGATTGCGCGCTGCCGAAGGCAAACTGCTGAACAGCAGTGTTACCACCTCGCCGGAGACCATGGAGGAGAGCTTCATCGCGGCGGCGATGCAATCCGGCACCACATCCTCGCCGCACTCCTTGGCCACCAACGGCATCTCCTGCAGGTAGGTCACCACCAGGCCGTGACCTCGGCCCAGGTTGCACAGTGCCTTGGCCCCTTCCATATACTCCTGCAGACCCGCCGGAGACATAACGCGGGTCGCTTCCTGGAAGGTGCTGTCCAGGACATCGCGCACTTCCGGCGCGGCCTCCTGCAGAAACTCCTCATAATCTTCGAGATTAATACTCATACTGATAACCTCACCACAAACCTCGGGTCGTACAGGGCCAGTGCTGGAATCCAGACGGACTGTCCCTGTGCGATAACTGAAACTCCCGGCAATACGGGATTAGCCGAAGAAGGTCTGAACGGCGGCGTCCAGGGTGTCCCGCATATCGGGGTCATCGGTGAGCGGGGTTACCATCGTCATGGAGCAGGCCTCGGTCGGGTCGATGCCCTTGGCGATCAGCTGTCCTGCGTAGACCAGCAGACGGGTGGAGATACCCTCATCCAGACCGTGACCCTTGAGGTTACGGGCTCGGTGGGCGATCTGTACCAGCTTGCCCGCGATCTCCTTGTCGACACCGGACTCCTTGGCAACGATCTCGGTCTCCTTCTCCTGTTCCGGATAGTCGAAGTCGAGACCGCCGAAACGCTGCTTGGTCGACTGCTTGAGATCCTTCATCAGGCTCTGGTAACCGGGGTTGTAGGAGATCACCAGCTGGAAGTCGGGATGGGCTTCAATCTGCTCACCCTTCTTGTCCAGCGGCAGGGTACGGCGGTGGTCGGTCAGCGGGTGGATCACAACGGTGGTGTCCTGGCGCGCCTCGACCACCTCATCGAGGTAGCAAATGGCGCCGATGCGTGCCGCGGTGGCCAGCGGCCCGTCCTGCCACTTGGTGCCGTCCTTATCGAGCAGGAAACGACCCACCAGGTCGGAGGCAGTCATGTCCTCGTTACAGGCCACGGTGATGAGCGGCTTGCCCAGCTTGTAGGCCATGTACTCCACAAAGCGTGATTTACCACAACCGGTCGGGCCCTTGAGCATCATCGGCATACGGGCGTTATAGGCCGCCTCATAGAGCGCCACTTCCTTACCCACCGCCTCGTAATAGGGCTCGTTCTTAATGATGTACTGCTTGGGATCAACAGTGGTGTTAGACATAACGGACCTTCCCTCTAACTTGGTAAAAGTTACACTTCGTCGTCGGTTTCAAGTTCACCGCTCCACCCGGCGGCCTTTGCCCTCTCAAGGGCCTCGCCGTGGATCCGGGCATGGCGCTCGGCAAGCTCTTCAGGCAACTGGCTGACCAGGCAACCATACTTGTCCCACTCGGCATTGACCTTCTGTAACAAAGCATCAATCCCGGCTAGGTTCCAACCCTCACAGGTTTCCGTTTCCGGTATCAGGCCAAACACCCAGGCATCACGAATCACTTTTCCAATGTTGGTCATGCCACCATTGATATCGTTATCGATGCCTACATACAGATCTGGTTTTGCCATTGTCATCTCTCGCTCATAGATAGTTTGTAAATACCCTGACAATCTATGGGCAATTTTTGGTTAAAGAAAGCCCCTGACCGCAATCCGGCCGGACAGGGGATTTCTTCGATACCTTCCCGCCGGATTACTTGTCCTGGCCGCGGAAGATAATCATGGAAGTACCTGCGCACTGGGCGTAGTTGTCCAGACCCAACAGGCGAACGTGATTGTTCGGGTGGGCCTTGTGGCAGGCTTCCAGTTCAGCCAGGATGGCATCGACGTCAGTCTCGCCGAACATCGGCAGCTTCCACATGTACCAGTAGGAACCGCCGGCATTCTCGGGCTCAGTGTGCTCAACGCTGGGGTTCCAGCCTCTGTTCACGATGTAGTCGATCTGCTTGCGGATCTTGTCGGCGTCCATTTGCGGCAGGTATGAGAAGGTCTCAAACTTGCGGCTGGAAGGATCGCTCAGGCTTGATTGGTAATCTTGCATATCGCTCATGTTTCTATTCCTCGAAAAATCATTAAAAGGCGTTTAACGCAGAGGTCGCTGTGAGCGCCGAGTACACAGAGAAAACATGCTGTTCACCCTCTTCACTACGGAAGTGGCAACTCCCTTTGCGCCCTCTGCGTCTTTGCGCTCTTTACGTTTACCCTTTGCCTTATTTGTGAGAAACGTCCAGCTTGTCGACGGTGTCGAACTCGAACTTGATCTCTTTCCAGGTTTCCATCGCCATCTTGAGCTCAGGACTGCTCTCGGCGGCCTTGGTAAGGATCTCCTTACCTTCTTTCTCCAGCTCGCGACCTTCGTTACGGGCTTCAACGCAGGCCTCAACGGCAACACGGTTGGCAGCTGCGCCGGCAGCATTACCCCAGGGATGACCCAGCGTACCGCCACCGAACTGCAGCACGGAGTCATCACCGAAGATGCTGACCAGTGCCGGCATGTGCCAGACGTGGATACCACCGGAGGCGACCGGCAGTACGCCGGGCATGGCGCCCCAGTCCTGATCGAAGAAGATGCCGCGTGAACGGTCTTCCTTGATGTAACCGTCGCGCATCAGGTCGATCCAGCCGAGGGTCGCATCACGGTCGCCTTCGAGCTTGCCCACAACGGTACCGGAGTGCAGGTGGTCACCACCGGACAGACGCAGCACCTTGGTCAGCACACGGAAGTGGATACCGTGGTGCGGGTTACGGTCGAGTACCGCGTGCATCGCACGGTGGATGTGCAGCAGCATGCCGTTGTCGCGGCACCACTGGGCCAGACCGGTGTTAGCAGTCAGACCGCCGGTGAGGTAGTCGTGCATGATGATGGGAGCACCAATCTCCTTGGCGTACTCGGCGCGCTTCATCATCTCGTCGAAGGTCGGGGCGGTAACGTTCAGGTAGTGACCCTTGCGCTCGCCGGTCTCGGCCTCGGCCTTTTGGATGGCCTCCATAACGAAGTCGAAACGGTGCTTCCAGCGCATGAAGGGCTGGGAGTTGACGTTCTCGTCGTCCTTGGTGAAGTCCAGACCACCACGCAGACCTTCGTAGCAGGCGCGGCCGTAGTTCTTGGCGGACAGACCGAGCTTGGGCTTGATGGTGCAGCCCAGCAGCGGCCGACCATATTTGTTCATGAGGTCACGCTCAACCTGGATACCCTGCGGCGGACCGTTACAGGTCATGACGTAGGCAATCGGGAAGCGCACGTCTTCCAGACGCAGGGCGCGCAGGGCCTTGAAGCCGAAGACGTTACCAACCAGAGAGGTCAGTACGTTTACCATCGAGCCTTCCTCGAACAGGTCGATCGGGTAAGCGACGAAGGCATAGAAGCAGGTGTCGTCGCCCGGCACGTCCTCGATGGCATAGGCACGACCCTTGTAATAGTCCAGATCGGTCAGCAGATCGGTCCAAACGGTGGTCCAGGTACCGGTGGAGGACTCAGCGGCCACAGCGGCAGCAACCTCTTCACGCGGTACACCAGGCTGGGGGGTTACCTTGAAGCACGCCAGGATGTCGGTATCCTTCGGCGTGTACTCGGGCATCCAGTATGTTTCGCGGTACTCTTTTACACCCGCGCTATAGCTTTTTACCGCCATGGTTCTCATCTCCTCATGGGTTCTACAAATTCAATGCCGGTTGCCTGGTGCGGCTATCCCGGCGCATGTTTGTCTTGACGATGTAAAATGTAGACAAGGATTGGGATAAATAAAAATTAATTGTTAATATGTTATCCATTTACTTTTGTTAATCACTTATCAAATGGATAAGGGGCCTTATGATTCGCGCCACCCTGCAACAACTCAGGCTATTCGAGGCGGTCGCCAGCCACGGAAGCTATACCCGGGCCGCAGAGGCCATCCACCTGACCCAGCCTGCAATTTCGATACAAATCAAGCGTTTGGAGGAAGGTTTGGGGGTTTCTCTGTTCGAACAGATGGGTAAGAAGATCTACCTCACCGCCGCCGGGAAGGAGCTCTATGCCACCTGTCAGGATGTCTTTGAACGTTTGAACGCCTTCGAGGGAAAGCTGGATGAACTGCGCGGCGAGGTCGCCGGCCCGCTGAACCTCGCGGCGGTGACCACCGCAAAATACTTCCTGCCCCACTACCTGGGAGGCTTTCTGCGTCGCTATCCCAAGGTCTTACCCCAACTCAAGGCGAGTAACCGGGCGCGTATCGTGGAGCGAATGGAGGCCAACGAGGATGACATCTACATCATGGCGACCCTGCCCGAGAGTGTTGATATCGAGGCCCACCCCTTTCTCAAGGATGAGCTGGTGGTGTTCGCACACCCGGATCACCCGCTTGCCGGTGAGAAAAAAATCCCCCTGGAAGAGCTTATTCGACACCGCTTTATCGCCCGCGAGCCCGGTTCAGGCATCCGTCTCACCTTCGAACGCCTGTTGGCAGAGAAGGAACTGAAAGTGAATCCCTATATGGAGCTGGGCAGTGGCGAGGCGATCAAACAGGCGGTGATGTCCGGCATCGGTATCGCCATGCTCTCCACCTTCAGTCTCAAACTGGAATTGGAAACCGGCCGCCTGGTCCTGCTGGATGTTGAGGGGCTACCGATCAAACGTAGCTGGTACGCCGTACACCGCCGTGGTAAGCACCTCACTCCCGCAGCAGTGAAATTCATCGAGTTCTTGCAGAGCGCCGATCAGGAGCACTACGCCGGTAATGCCTGATTAGCGTGGGCCTCCAACAAAGCACCCTCGATAACTTGTATACTCGGCCTTTCGCCCAAACTTCAGTTTTGTACCAGCACAAAGGATTTCCAGGATATTTATGAGCGATAACCAGACCCACCCGGCTTTCGAGTTCATCCGCCAGCACCGTGTCCCTTCTCTGAATGTGGATGTTGAGGAGTATCGCCACAAGGCAACCGGCGCGGTACATCTGCACCTTGCGGCAGAAGATGACCAGAACGCCTTCCTGGTGGCCTTTCGCACCGTGCCACAGGACTCCACCGGGGTGGCACACATCCTGGAGCACACCAGCCTGTGCGGCAGCCGCAAGTACCCGGTGCGCGATCCCTTCTTTATGATGACGCGCCGTTCGCTCAACACCTTTATGAACGCCTTTACCGCCGCGGACTGGACCGCCTATCCCTTCGCCAGCCGTAACCGCAAGGACTTCGACAACCTGCTCGATGTCTACCTCGATGCGGTGTTCTATCCCAAGCTGGAAGAGCTGGATTTTTTGCAGGAGGGTCATCGGGTAGAGTTCGCCGAAGCGGACAACCCCGATTCCGACCTCGTCTTCAAGGGCGTGGTCTTTAATGAAATGAAGGGGGCGATGAGTTCCCCCACCGCCGCGCTCTACCAGGCCCTGACCCGCGAACTCTTCCCCTCCATCACCTATCACCACAATTCGGGTGGCGATCCGGAGCGGATACCGGACCTGAGCTACGAACAGCTCAAGGCCTTCCATGCCCGCCACTACCACCCGAGCAATGCGGTCTTCATGACCTTCGGCGATATCCCCGCCGCCGAGCACCAGACCAAGTTCGAGGATGGCGCACTGGGCCAGTTTGAAGCATTAGAGATGGACATCAGTGTGCCCGACGAGCAGCGCTACAACGCTCCGGTCCAGATAGAGGACCGTTATGCCCTCGACGGTGAAGAGGACACCACAGACAAAACCCACATCGTCATCGGCTGGCTGCTCGACCGCAGCATTGACGCCGAGGCGGTGATGCGCGGCCACCTGCTCTCAGGCGTACTGCTGGACAACGGCGCCTCGCCGCTGCTGCGCGCCCTGGAGACCACGGATCTGGGCAGCGCCCCCTCGCCCCTCTGCGGCCTCTCCGACTCCAACCGCGAGATGATGTTCGCCGCTGGCGTTGAGGGATCCAATCCGGAGCACGCCGAGGCGGTGGAGCAGCTGGTACTGGATATACTGAAGGATGTCGCTGACAACGGCGTGGAACAATCCATGGTCGAAGCGGTACTACACCAGCTGGAACTTTCACAGCGGGAGATCAGCGGCGATGGCTTCCCCTTCGGTCTGCAACTGATGGTCCACGCCTTGAGTCCGGTCTTGCACGGCGCCGATGTCGTCGAGGTCCTGGATATCGATCCCATCCTGGAAAAGATGCGTGAGCAGATCAAGGACCCAAACTTTATCAAGGGGCTGGCGCAGGAGTTGCTGGATAACCCACACCGGGTGCGACTGGTGATGAAGCCCGACCCGAAGCTGAGCGAGGAGCGCTCCGCAGCCGAGGCCAAGCGACTGGAACAAATGAAGGCCCAGATGGACGATGCCGAGAAACAGCGGGTCGTGGAGATGGCGGCCAAGCTGCTGGAACGCCAGAACCAGCAGGATGATCCGGAAGATCTGCCCAAGGTAGGCCTGGAGGATATCCCCACCGATCTCACCATTCCCGAAGGCCAGGAGCACGAGGTCGCCGGCATGCCCGCCAGCTGGTTCGCCCGCGGCACCAACGGCCTGGCCTACCAGCAACTTGTGGTAGAGCTGCCAGCGATGGAGACGGAGCTTGTCGAACTGTTACCAATCTTCTGCGATATCGTCACCGAGGTCGGTTATGGCGAGCTGGACTACCTTCAGGTCCAGGCCCGTCAGGCGGCAGTAACCGGCGGCATTGGCGCGAATGTCGCCATTCGCGGTGCCGTAGACGATGTTACTCAGGATCGCAGCGTACTAACCGTATCCGGCAAGGCACTGAGCCGCTATCAGGGTGAACTGAGTGAGCTAATACTGGGTATCTTCCATGACGCCCGCTTCGATGAGCTTTCACGCATCCGTGAACTGGTGGCCCAGGAGCGGATGTATCGTGAACAGCGTGTCACCAGCGCCGGCCACGCCCTGGCCATGGGAGCCGCCAGCAGTGGCCTCTCTCCCAACGCAGCGCTCAACCACCGCTGGTCCGGGCTGGCCGGTATTAAAGCACTCAAGGCGCTGGATGACAGCCTGGATGATGAGGCAGCCCTGAAAGCGTTTGCTGCAAAGCTGGAGCGCATCCGTGACCAGTTTGTGACAGCCCCTCGCCAACTGCTTCTCATCGGCGAAGAGAGTGAAAAGCAGGCGATCAACGATACTATTGACCGCCTCTGGGCAAGCGCGAATTCGACGCAACCACTCCGCGCTTCGCCGCACCGGCTGCGGCAGGCCAGCTCAAGCAGGCCTGGGCCACTTCCACCCAGGTCAACTTCTGCGCCAAGGCCTACCCAACCGTACCGATGGAACACGCCGATGCCCCCGCGCTGACCGTACTGGCCGGCTTCCTGCGCAACAATTTTCTCCACCGTGCCATCCGCGAGCAGGGCGGCGCCTACGGCGGCGGCGCCAGCTTCGATCCGGACAGTGGCGCCTTTCGCTTCTTCTCCTACCGCGACCCGCGTCTGGCCGAGACCCTGGCCGACTTCGACGCCGCAGTCGATTGGATGCGGAATAACCAGCACGAAGAGCGCCTGATCGAAGAAGCCATCCTCGGCATTATCAGTAGCATCGATAAACCCGGCTCCCCCGCTGGCGAGGCAAAAAAGACATTCCATGGCATCCTCCACGGTCGCACCCCGGAACAGCGCCGTCGATTCCGTGCCCGTATTCTCGAGGTAACCCAGGACGACCTTAAACGTGTCGCCGAAACCTGGCTCAAGCCAGAATGCGCAAGCACAGCGGTGATTAGCGATCCGGCCACGCTGGCCAAGCATGAGTCCCTTGGGCTGGAACTTAACAAACTCTAAACCCTTCATATGGCATTCAGTCGGGGCTTATACATGCCGGCCCCGGCTGACAGGCCTCTTGAAACGCTCACAGCCTTACCGTCCGCACTAAAAGCGTGACACCCATCACAATTACGGCTTTTGCAGCACAAACACTCCCCCTAATAAACCCAGCGCAAAACGATTCGTCGATGATTTGCGATTTATAAACGCTTTTGACTCCGCCCACAGAATTCCGGTAAAAAGAGGGTAGCTTGTCGAGCTTTTAATGCATTGCACAGACGATGGCATGCCGGCATAACCGGAGCATGAACGTTCTGGAGGGATGGGGTTGTTTGCCGACATACAACAATAAAGCAGTCAGCAACCACATAAGATATAAAAATAGAACAAGGAGTGGGCGTTACGATGGAGTCACAATTCAACGTGGTATTTACCGGTGAACTGAAACCGGGTATCGAACGGGAGAACTTTATTAAGGCCTTCAGTCAGCGTTTTCAGTGCGACGAGGCCAAGGCCGCTGAGGTCCTTGATGCGGGCGGCGAAGTCACAATGAAGCGGGCTGTCACCAAGGAGGTTGCCGAGCAATTTCGTAATGTCCTCGAAGAACTCGGCATGACGATCGCCCTGGCCCCGGTTTCCACTGACAACGCTGCAGCGGATAGCACAAACCCTTACGCCGCCCCGAAGGCCGATCTGACAACGCATCAGGGCACAGGGATCATGAGCGGCCCGGTGTCGGTCCCCTTCGGCCACGGAACCAGCTGGATCGGCGAGGCCTTTAACAACCACTTCAAGGCCAACGTTGGCGCCTGGATCGGTAGCATCCTGGTCTTTATAGTCATAATGATCATCGCACAAGTCATTCCCCTGCTCGGCCCCATCGCCTTCATGCTTTTCCTGCCCGTATTCACGGCCGGTTTCATGATCGGCTGCCACGCACAGGCCCAGGGCGATGACTTCAGCCTCAGTCATCTGTTCAGTGGCTTCAAGAACTCGACCGGTCAATTGATACTGGTCGGCCTGCTCTATTTTGTCGGCTACTTTGCGATCATGATGACTGTCATGGCACTGATGGGGGGCGCCATGAGCATGACCGGTGCTCTGGGAGGCCAGGATCCTGCCATGACCCAGGCCATGTCACAGAATCCCAGTGTGATCCTGTTACCCATACTTGTGTCTATGGCTCTGACGATTCCGCTAATGATGGCCTACTGGTTTGCGCCGGCGCTGGTAGCGTTGGAGGGCATTTCCGCCCTGGCGGCAATGAAGATGAGTTTCTCCGGCTGCCTGAAAAACATGCTGCCATTCCTGCTCTATGGCATTGTCATGTTGGTTTTGTACATCATCGCCCTGATTCCCATTGGTCTCGGTTTGTTGGTATTTGTTCCTGTAGCAATGGCATCCATGTATACCTCTTATCGCGATATCTTTTATCCGGAGACATAGGGGCGATAATCCGCCCGTGATAGAAATGAGAGGAGGAATATCCTCCTCCTCATTCACATTTATTCGACTAACCTCACTGAGACGTAACCAACACCCAACAGCATGGACAGCTCTCCCAGCATTACAGCGGATACGATTCGTCAATATGAAACACCGGAAGGTGTTCTGTTACAGTTAAAACTCGCAGGTCCTGTGGCAAGGGCGTGCGCCTGGGCCATCGATTTGGCGATTAAGACAGTGCTCTACATTATCACCGCCATTATTACCTCCCTTTTTGGTGGTGTGGGCATGGCCGTGATGCTCATCGGTTTTTTTCTCCTTGAGTGGTTCTACCCGGTTTTCTTCGAGGTTTCCTCCGGTGCGACACCGGGAAAAAAAGCCATGGGGCTGGTCGTGGTCCATGACAACGGGACGCCGATCTCATGGTCAGCATCGCTGATCCGTAATCTGCTTCGGGTTGCAGATTTTTTCCCCCTGTTTTACGGAACCGGATTGCTCGCAATGCTTGCAAGCAGTCGCTTCCAACGTCTGGGCGATATGGTAGCCGGCACTCTGGTCGTCTATCGCGAAAGGGAGAAGACAGATATCGAGATCCCCAACGTCACCCCCAAGCCACCACCGTTCCACCTGAGTGTCGATGAATTACGCAATCTGCTTGCGTTTGCGGAGCGCAGCGCCCAGCTCTCCGAGGAACGGCGCATTGAGCTTGCCAATCAGATGCAGGCATTGACCGGCCTGCAGGGCCAGGCCGCGGTTCATGAACTCTATGCCTACGCCAACTGGCTGACGAGGGGGCGCTAATGCATCAGGAGGCATTTGTACAACGGTACCAGCCACTATGGGAGGAACTGGAGGCGATCCTTGAGACGCTTGAGCTGCCCCCGCGCAAGCAGAAGAAAAAGGATGTCAATGTCACCGACCTGCCACACCTCTACCGACAGGTCTGTAACCACTATGCACTGGCACAACGCAGACGCTACAGCCCCACCCTGGTCGAACAGTTGCACCGCCTGGTCCTGCGCGGCCACCAGCAACTCTACACCCGCCATGGCGCGTGGTTGTGGCGTCTGTTGATGTTCGTCGTTGCCGACTTTCCCCGCACCCTGCGTGAAAATATTGCCTACTTTCTGGTTGCCCTCGCCCTGTTTCTGATACCTGCGATTGTTGTAGGAGGGCTTTGCCTCAATGACGACTTCCTCATTTACAGCGTGATGGATGAGCAGCAGGTTGCGCAAATGGAGGCCATGTACGATCCCGCCAACGACAAGGTCGGACGTGAGAACGGTCGCAATGCCGAATCGGATTTTGCCATGTTCGGCTACTACATCTACAACAACATCGGCATCGGCTTTCGCGCCTTTGCCATGGGGATCCTTGCCGGGATCGGCACCGTGTTCACTCTCGTCTTCAACGGCTTGTATCTTGGCAGCATTGCCGGCCACCTTACGCGCATCGGCTATACGGATACCTTCTGGCCGTTCGTCAGTGGCCACGGCGCACTGGAACTCACCGCGATTGTCATCTCCGGCGCCGCCGGGCTCATGCTGGGGCATGCCCTGCTCGCTCCGGGCCAATACCGGCGACTGGTTGCCCTGAAAATGCAGGGGCGCATCGCACTCAAACTGGTCATGGGCGCGGCGTTAATGCTTCTAGGGGCGGCCTTTATCGAGGCCTTCTGGTCTTCCAGCGGTATGAGCAATACGATCAAATACGCGGTTGCCGCCCTCCTTTGGAGCATGGTGATCAGTTACTTCATCTTTGCAGGGCGGGGGCGACATGGAACTCGCTAAGCTGGGGATTGCACTGCGTCCGCGTAATCACTGGGAGGCCATCGACCTGGGGTTTAACCTGGCCCGCCGCTGGTTTATCCCGCTGAGCCTGTTGTGGCTGCTGACCGCCCTGCCGGTCGCACTCCTTTTGCTCCTCCTTTTTAACGACAATATTGTCCTGCTTTCCCTGCTCCTGTGGTGGTTCAAACCCCTCTACGAACCCCCACTGGTGTTCTGGCTGAGTCGGGCGGTCTTTGGCGATAAGCTGCCGATTCGGAGTGTACGTCGCGGTTGGTGGCGTATCGTTAAACCTCAGCTACTGGCCAACCTGACCTGGCGTCGTTTCAGCACCAACCGATCCTTCTATATGCCGGTGGCACTGCTGGAAGGGCTCAAGGGGAAACCACGGCGTGAACGCCTCAACCTCCTTGGACGACGTCAACAGGCGGGCACCTGGCTGACCATTGTGGGCATTCATTTCGAGACCCTGCTCGAGATCTGTTTCATCAGCACCATCTACTTTCTTATCCCCGAGGAGTTGCGCTGGTTCGACGGTGAGAATTTCTTCCTCTCGCCCGGCCCCATCGATGAGTGGATCCAGCTTCTTTGCTGGCTGGCGGCCATGGCATTGATCGCACCGTTTTATGTCGCGGGCGGTTTTGCCCTCTACCTTCACCGTCGAAGTGAACTTGAAGGCTGGGATATCGAGATCAACTTCCGCAAGACGGTGGAAGAACACACGAAAAAGCGGTCTGGCTTCGGCAAGGCGCTGGCCACATTTCTCCTGGTGGTGCTCCTTGTGGGTAACACACCCGACGTGGTCCATGCGGCCACCGGACCCGGGCCCGGACCGGAACAGAGTAAACAGACCATCGAACAGGTACTTGAAGATCCCCATTTCGGCCAGCGGGAAGAAAAAACCTACTGGCGCTATGTTGGCGACAGCAAAAGCAAGCCGGACGATAACGAGTCTGGATGGCTCAGCGCACTGCTTGACTTTCTGGGGAAGGTTGTCGGCGGATTCCTTCAGGGCATCGCCGGTTTTGGAGAGGTGATTCTGTGGGGCTTGGTCGCAATCGTCGTTGCGTACCTGCTCTATCAATTCTCCCGCAACCGAAACTGGATGCAGGGATTGGGGCGCAGCAGTGGCCATCGCAAACGTGTCATACCGAGCCAGCTTTTCGGCTTGGATATGCAGCCCGAGTCACTACCGGATGATATTGGTCAGGAGGCGTTGGCAATGACAAGGGCCGGTAATTTGCGTGCAGCCCTCAGCCTGCTCTATCGCGGTACCCTTATTCGCCTGATCGCCGACTATCAACTGGACATCCCGGACAGTGCAACAGAGGGGGAGTGTCTGGCCCTGGTAAGGCAACATCGCCAGCCACAGGAGGCAAACTTTTTCCAGGCGCTGATGCAGCAGTGGCAACTGACTGCCTATGCCCATACCACCCCCGATGCCACCCGGGTCAAAACGCTCTGCCAGGAGTGGAACGAGGTCTATGGTCATGTCGAAGCCTAATCGGATTCTTCTCTGGTTACTGGGCCTGCTGCTCGTTGCGGCACTTGTCGCCTATGGGATCTGGTTTTTTAACAACTTTGAGTCCTACACCAAGGAGGTTAAAACCGGCCTCTCGCCCGAGGCCCGCAAGAACCATTTTCTTGCCGCCGAGTATTTTCTTCGACAAAGCGACCAAGACGTTGAGAGTCATGCACAACGGAATATTTTCGAACTCAATCCATCAGCCGATGACACCATCTTTCTGGGCCACCACAGTAGTCTGTTTCTTGAACGCAACAACCGCGAAATCCTTGATTGGGTCAAATCAGGGGGGAACCTTGTCCTTGTCGCTGATGCGGGTCTGTTTGAAAAGGACAAGGGATTACTGCTCGTCGATGAGCTTGGTGTTGAACTGAAACATGAAAAAGCGGCCCCCCCTGCCTGTGACGATGCTGCCGACAACACCTGCGACAACAAACCGGAGCAGGAGATAACGACAAAAACCAGCCCAAGCCATGATAGTACTGGAACGGATGAGGAAGATGAGCGAATCAAGACCACCTTCCGTACCGATGATACCGGTGAATTTATCGCGGCCTTCCTGCCCGGACACTACCTGAACGACAGTTCAGGGGAGGCAACCGTGGCGATCGGTACGGAGGACGGGCATGACAACCTGCTTCGCTACACACTCGGAAGCGGTACGGTAACGTTTCTCAGCGACACGCAGCTATTCAGTAACAACGCCATTAAAGACTATGACCATGCCTACCTGTTTTATCAGCTCACACATACACCGGGAAAAGTATGGATCTTTTTCAGTGCGGATATGCCGTCACTGCTGGCATTGATGTGGAAACATATTCCTGCCCTTCTGCTGGCCGGCATCGCCTTCCTGCTTATGGCCGGGTGGAGCATGTTGTTCAGAAGTGGGCCTCGCCTGACACCCAAGGATGAGGTGAGGCGCAACCTACTGGAACACCTCAATGCGACGGCCGAATACAGCTGGCGTACCGACAAGGCACGAAAGCTTTTTGCCGACAACCGCCATGCGATTGAACAGGCCTGGCGCAGGCGACACCCGCAACTCAACCAGCTTGAGCCACAGGGGCGCAGTGAATGGATTGGGGATAAAACCGGCCTGAGCAGTGGTGCCGTTGAACGCACCCTTTATGGTGATATCGCCACAGAACAGGATTTCATCAGGGCCACGGCCGTGCTGCAGCGTCTCGCGACTCAGGTCAACTACTACAGCAATACTCCCGAGGGTGGAGATAAAACGTGACCGCCAGGAATGAAAGCAGACAAACACTAAAGAATCGACAACAACAGGTGTAACCATGAACGAAGAGAACAGCGTCGACCACAATACACAGGAAGTGCTTGATAAGATCGGGCAACTGGAGCAGGAGATCGGCCGCGCCGTCATTGGTCAGAAGCAGGTTATCCGTGACACGGCTGCGGCCTTACTGGCAGGGGGGCATGTGCTGGTCGAAGGTGTACCCGGTCTTGGCAAGACACTGCTGGTACGAAGCCTCGCCGCCAGCATCGGCGGGGTATTCAATCGCGTTCAGTTCACCCCGGACCTGATGCCCAGCGATATAAGCGGCCACATCATGTTCGATATGAAAAGTGATTCATTCCGTGTGCGAAAAGGCCCGGTATTTTGTAACTTCCTGCTCGCCGATGAGGTTAATCGTGCCCCGGCTAAAACCCAGTCGGCGATGCTGGAGGTAATGCAGGAACAACAGGTCACCATCGAGGGACAGTCTTTTGCGCTGAAACAGCCGTTTCTTGTCCTCGCAACTCAAAATCCCATTGAGCAGGAGGGTACTTATCCCCTACCCCAGGCGCAGCTGGACCGTTTTCTGCTCAAGGTCTTTATCGATTTTCCCAGCGAGGATGAGGAGAACCTGCTGATCGAACAGGTCACCAACAACAATGTCGGCGATAAACTCGATGTCTCTGCGGTAAAGAAAATCCTCAGTCCCGAGGAGATTAACGCGATGCAGTCCTACACTGCGCAGCTGAAGGTCGATAAGCAGATCATCGCCTATGCCGTTCGTATCGCTCGGGCGACACGTGAGTGGAGTGGTATTGAAAACGGCAGTGGTCCCCGCGGCAGTATTGCGCTGTTGCGCGCAGCCCGCGCCAATGCGGTGCTGGAAGGACGTAATTTCGTCACGCCCGATGATATTAAAAGCATGGCTCTGCCCGCACTCCGCCACCGTATCAAGCTCAGCGCCGATCTCGAGATCGAGGGGTATCAGCCTGACGATGTGCTGGGCGATATCCTGCTCAATGTGGAGGCGCCGCGCCTATGACACCGACGGGCAGAGCCCTCACGCTGGTCGCACTGTATGCCCTGGTACTGCTATTAAGCCATTTCGTCCCCGGACTGGAATCGCTTCGCCTTCCCGGTGCCGCCATTGTGCTCGCGATTCTTGTCTTTGACTATCTGCATGCACGCAGCGAGGCAACACCCGAGATCGCGCGCAGCCTGCTTAGCAGTATTCCGGTCGGCGTGTGGAGCAAGGTGAACCTGTCCGTTCAAAACCGTAGCGATCGCACACTGCGCCTGTGCATTCATGACCACTATCCCGGTGATTTTGATGTTGAGGGACAGCCAGTCTGGCATACCATCCCGCCGCAGCGCAGACTGGATTTCGGCTACTCCATTCGTCCTCCCCATCGCGGCAATGCAGAGTTTGCTGCAACCGATATGATTATCCTCTCCCCCATGGGGCTCTGGCGGAGAAAACACCACATCGCTAACCCGAGTCACAGCCGTGTCCTGCCCAATTTCAGGGCGATTAGCCATTACACGCTAATGGCCATGGATAACCGGCTCAGCCAGATCGGCGTTAAGCGGCACCAGCGTCGCGGCGAGGGAAATGACTTTTATCAGCTTCGTGAATACCGTGCCGGGGACTCTCTGCGACAAATCGACTGGAAGGCCACCTCGCGCTATCGCAAACTCATCGCCAAGGATTATCAGGATGAACGCGATCAACAGATCCTGTTTATGCTCGACTGCGGCAGGCGCATGCGCCACACGGAAGATGGGAACGCGCACATGGACCAGGCCCTCAATGCCATGCTTCTGCTCTCGTATGTCGCGGCCAAGCAGGGCGATGCCGTCGGATTCTTGACCTTCGGCGGCGTTCAACGCTGGCAACCCCCGCGCAAGGGCGGCAATGTCATCCAACATATGCTGGCCAACACTTACGACATCGAAACCACGACCGAGGCGGCCGATTACCTTGAGGCGGCCCGGCAACTGATGCCACTGCAGCGTCGACGTGCGCTGGTTGTGATCATTACCAACACCCGCGATGAAGATAATGATGACCTGGTCTCGGCCATTCGCCTGCTTGCACAACGCCACCTTGTGGTCGTTGCCGATCTGAGGGAGGAGATCCTGGATCATGCACAGCAACGGGAGGTTCAGGACTTTCCCGCTGCCCTGCGTTTTCATGGCGTACAGGATTACCTGGAGAAACGTGATCGCAGTCATGAACAATTACGCCATCATGGGGCGTACACGCTGGACCTGCTGGCGAAACAGCTTCCCATTGCACTGGTCAACGAGTATCAGCTCATCAAGGCCTCTGGTCGCCTATAGAGCGCATGGCACTGGCATCCCCATGGCCACAGCTCGCGGATAAAAGTGTGCCCTCAATTTCCTGATGTATGACTAAACATGACAACAGCCGAGTGCTGCGGTAGACTTTCGCCGTCGTCACCGCTGCTCAGCCGGTGTCAGTTAATCCACTACCACATCTCTTAATGAGCCTATGCACGCCCTGGAACTGCAAGGTCTGAACAAGACCTACAAAAACGGTTTTGAAGCACTAAAAGGAATCGACATGGTGGTCGAGGAAGGGGACTTCTTCGCCCTGCTTGGCCCCAACGGCGCCGGGAAATCCACCACTATCGGTATCATCACCTCGCTGGTGAACAAGACCAGCGGCAGCGTCAAGGTCTTCGACGCGGATCTGGAGCGTGAGCCGATGAAAGCCAAGCGCTATCTCGGCCTGGTCCCGCAGGAGTTCAACTTCAATATGTTCGAGCCGGTCGAAGAGGTGGTGATCAACCAGGCCGGCTATTACGGCGTAGAGCCGAAGATGGCCCGCCAGCGTGCCGAGGAGTCACTGAAGAAACTGGGCCTGTGGGAAAAACGCCGCTCCATGGCCCGCGCGCTATCCGGTGGAATGAAACGCCGCCTGATGATCGCCCGAGCGCTGGTACATGATCCCAAACTGTTGATCCTCGACGAGCCCACCGCCGGTGTCGACATCGAACTGCGCCGCTCGATGTGGCAGTACCTGCGCGAGGTCAACCAGCGTGGTACCACGATTATTCTCACCACGCACTACCTGGAGGAGGCTGAGCAACTGTGCCGCAATGTGGCGATTATCGACCAGGGCAACATTATCGAGAACACCAGCATCAAGGCCCTGCTCAGCAAGCTAGATCGCGAAACCATTATTCTCGAACTGCAACAACCCATAAACGAACTGCCAACACTGGACGGTTATCCCTGCGCCCTCACCGATGACACCACCCTGGAGGTGGAGATCCGCCGAGGTCAG
>JBEPXU010000008.1:0-20379 GCA_041641735.1 Ectothiorhodospiraceae bacterium | reverse complement strand
TGCTCCGCCAGGGACAGGTTACCAGCTTGGAGCGCCTCTCGGATACGGGTGCTGCTCACCCGGCCGCCGTCGATTTCGAAGGTGTGCATATTCACCACCTCGAAACCGTGCGCCTCGCCTGCACGCTGCAGCATGGCAAAGTCACCGTGCCTGCCCTTGCCGAAGCAGAAGTCGTCTCCCACCACCAGGTAGCGAATACCGAGTCCGTCGACCAGTACCCGCTGGATAAAATCTTCGGCCTCCATCTCCGCCAGGGAGCGGTTGAACGGCAGGCACAGTACCCGGTCCACCGAGTAGCGCTGCATCGCCTTGAGCTTCTCGCGCAAGCGGGTCAGGCGTGGCGGAATGTCGCCATGGCTGAAATACTCCTGCGGCTGCGGCTCGAAGGTAATCACCGTGGTAGGCAGATCAAGCTCCGCCGCCTTCTCGGCCAGTTGCCCCAGCACCGCCTGGTGCCCAAGGTGCACGCCATCGAAATTGCCGATGGTCGCGACACAGCCGTGGTGCCAGGGACGCAAATTGTGTAAACCGCGAATCAGTTCCATGCCCGTACTGCGGGAAGCCCGAAAAACTGAAGATTATAACCTGATTCGGGCACCGGCTTCGATCTATATAGTTAGCTCATGCGGCCCAATAACTGGCGAGGCCGGATCCCCAGCGCCAGCAGAACGACAAAATAGATCGCTACCGCACCACCAATGAGCCCTGAAAGCTGTAGTGCTCTATCCATGGCGTCACGTACAAACCAGTCGGACAGCGGCCCCCTGCCCCACCACAGGAACAGCCCCATGAAGATATTGGCGATCACCACTCGCAGTGCAAACAAGCTCCATCCCTCTTCCGCCTGGTAGACCCCCTCCTGGCGCAACCGCCGAAACAGGAAACCGGCATTCACAAATGCCGCCAGCCCCGTTGCAAGCGCCAAACCGGCATGGGGGCCAGGGACACCAGCGATGGCCATCGGCACCACAAACAGTAGATTCATCAACATATTGGCCACCATTGAGTAGACGCCGTAACGCACCGGGGTACGGGTATCCTGGCGGGCGTAAAAACCGGGGGCCAGCACCTTGACCAGCATAAAACCGAGCAGGCCCACGGCATAGGCCATCAGGCTGAGCGAAGCCATCCTTACATCACCCTGTTCGAACTCACCATACTGAAAAAGGGTTGCGAGCATCGGTCCAGCCAGCAGCATCAGGCCCAGCATCGCCGGCGTGCCGATCAGCATCACCCAGCGCAGTGCCCAGTCGAGCATCCGGCTAAAGGACTGTGGGTCGGCCTCCGCATGCTTCTGCGACAGACTCGGCAGGATCACCGTTCCCAATGCGATACCGAAGACACCCAGCGGGAACTCCACCAGACGGTCCGAATAGTAGAGCCAGGAGACACTGCCACTCACCAGGAAGGAGGCGATGATGGTGTCGAGCAATAGATTGATCTGCGCCACCGATGAACCGAAGATGGCCGGCAGCATCAGTTTCATGATGCGTCGTACTCCCTCGTCGTGCCAACCCCAGCGCGGCCGTGGCAGTAAGCCCATACGGGCCAACACCGGAAATTGGAAAAGCAGTTGAAGCAGACCGGCGATAAACACCCCCCACGCCAGTGCCTTCACTGAGGGTTCGAACCAGGGAGAGAGCCAGAATGCGGCACCGATGAGCGAGAGATTGAGCCAGACCGGGGTCACCGCCGGCACGGCAAAGTGGCCGTAGCTGTTCAGGATCCCCGCCGAGAGTGCCGTCAGTGAGATGAACAACAGGTAAGGAAAAGTAATACGCAGCATCTCCGCAGTAAGCGCGTACTTCTCCGCATCATCGGTAAAACCGGGGGCAAACAGGGCTACCAGGGGATAGGCCGCGACCATGGCCACAACCGTCAACAACAGTAACACCGCACCAAGGGCACCACTGACGTTGGCCACCAGCAGACGCACTTCGGCCTTGCTGCGCAGTGATTTGTACTCGGAAAGGACCGGCACAAAGGCCTGGGAGAAGGCCCCTTCAGCGAAGAGGCGACGCAGGAAGTTGGGGATCTTGAAGGCGACAAAAAAGGCGTCGGTCGCGGCGCCGGCACCAAAGAGGTTGGCAAAGACCATATCACGGGCAAATCCCAGTACCCGAGAAACCATGGTCAAACCGCTGAAAACGGCGGTGGATTTGAGTAAGCCGCTCATATTATCTGTTTGTGATCCCCGTAAAATTGCTGGCCGCTGGCGGCCAAAGGGGGCATAATAGCGCGCCTGTGAACCGGCGTCATGAATGATGCCGCGATTTTCTATTGTTGGCATTGACATCAGGGGCCAAAACACGCATAGTATGCGGCCCTTGAGTATCAGGATATATTTTTCGGGAGTAATACCTTGGCAAACTCAGCACAAGCAAGAAAACGTGCCCGTCAGGCCGATAAGCGTCGCAACCACAACGCTGCTATTCGCTCTGCTATGCGCACCGCCATGAAGAGTGTCATCAAGGCCGTTGCTGCCGGTGACAAAGACGCCGCCCAGGCCGCCTTCAAGGCTGCAGTACCGGTTATCGACAAAACCAGCGGTAAAGGCATGATGGCGAAGAACGCAGCTGCTCGTTACAAGAGCCGTCTGAATGCACGCGTTCGCGCAATGTCCTGATTCGGACAGACAGCACGAAAAGAAAAAGGCCGGTCATTGACCGGCCTTTTTTATGTTCAGGAAGAACGGTACGCCGCGGGCGCACGCCTACAGGGATGTAGGTGGTAGACCGCGTCGGGAACAAGCGGTCAATTGCGTAGGAGCGGCGAATTGCAGGAAGAACAGACTAGCAGAGCACAAGATTATCCCGGTGGATGATCTCGGGTTCGTCCACATAACCGAGCAATCCTTCGATTTCACGGCTGGGCTTGCCCTGAATCTTACTCGCCTCCTCGGCGCTATAGTTCACAAGCCCTCTTGCCACCTCAACACCCTGTTCATCGGTGCAGGCCACCATCTCGCCACGATCGAACTCACCGGAGACGCCCTTCACCCCCACCGGTAATAGACTCTTACCGGATTCGCGCAGGACCCTGACAGCCCCCTCGTCCAGGATCAGCTTGCCGCGCACCTGCAGATGTCCGGCAAGCCACTGTTTACGTGCCAGCAGCGGCTCCGTATCGGGAATAAAGAGGGTGCCCACACGCTCACCGTCAGCCACCCGCTGCAAAATCCGCTCGTCCTTCCCCGCAGCGATAACCGTGGCGGAACCTGAACGGGCCGCCAGACGCGCCGCACGCACCTTGGTCAACATGCCACCGCGACCGAGGGCACCGCCGGCACCGCTCGCCATTAGTTCAAGCTCGGGGGCGTTGACCGGGGTTTCATGAATCAATTTAGCATCGGCATGTTGCCGCGGGTCCTTGTCGCACAACCCCTCCTGGTCGGTCAGAATCACCAACAGGTCGGCTTCAATCAGGTTGGCCACCAGGGCGGCAAGGGTGTCGTTGTCACCGAAACGGATCTCATCGGTAATGACCGTATCATTCTCATTGACCACCGGTATCACACCGAAACCCAACAAAGTACGCAGGGCACTGCGGGCATTGAGATAGCGGTGGCGATTGGAGAGGTCATCATGGGTCAGCAATACCTGCGCGGTATGCCGGCCAAAGCGCTGGAAACTCGATTCGTAGGCCTGCACCAGCCCCATCTGGCCGACAGCAGCTGCGGCCTGTTGCTCATGCAGCGCGTGGGGGCGCTTGCTCCAGCCAAGACGACTCATGCCCTCGGCCACCGCACCGGAGGAGACCAGCACGACTTCGATACCGCACTCTCTCAGCGCGGCCATCTGCTCTACCCAGGTGGCAATCCCCTCCTGGTTAAGACCGCGTCCATCGTTGGTGAGCAGGGCACTGCCAATCTTCACCACCCAGCGACGGGTTTGCTTGATCTGTTCGCGATTTATCATGGAATGAAAAATACCGGATAAGCCAGCCGGGAGGAAGTACTCACTCCTCTTCGTCTGCCCCTTCGAGCTCGCGCTCCTTGTGGTTCATGATGTCCTGAACCAACCGTTGAGTGCCCTCGCGGGCCAGTGCCGCAATGCGATACACCGGACCGGTCCAGCCAAGACGCTCGATAATATCGTTGCACACGGCCTCCCGCTCCTCTTCGGGCAGCAGGTCCACCTTGTTCAGCACCAGCCAGCGCTCGCGCCCCAGCAACTCTTCACTAAACTTACCCAGCTCCCGTTCGATTATACGCACCGACTCCACCGGGTCACTGCCATCATAGGGAGCAACATCCACCAGGTGGAGCAACAGCAGTGTGCGGGAGACATGCTTGAGGAACTGGATACCGAGACCGGCGCCCTCGGCCGCGCCCTCGATCAACCCCGGGATATCGGCGATTACAAAGCTGCGGTGCGACTCGATACGCACCACCCCCAGATTGGGATAGAGGGTGGTAAAGGGGTAGTCCGCGACCTTGGGCTTGGCGGAGGAGACCGAACGGATCAATGTCGATTTACCCGCATTGGGCAATCCCAGCAGGCCGACATCCGCCAGCACCTTCATTTCCAGATGTAACTGACGCGCCTCACCCGGGGTGCCGTTGGTGGATTGGCGCGGGGCTCGGTTGGTGCTGCTTTTGAAGCGTGTGTTGCCCAGTCCGTGGAAACCGCCCTGTGCGATCTTCACCCGCTGGCCGATCTCGGTCAGATCGGCCAGGGTCTCACCGGTGTCCTTGTCGTAGACGATCGTACCGACGGGAAGCGGGAGCTCCAAATCCTCGCCCCCTTTACCGGTCATATTGCGCCCCATCCCCTGCTGGCCGTGCTCGGCACGAAAATCACGCTGGTAGCGCAAATCGACCAGGGTATTGAGGCTTTCATCGGCAACCACGTAAACGCTGCCGCCGTCACCGCCATCCCCCCCATCAGGACCACCGAATGGGATATATTTTTCACGACGGAAGCTGACGCAGCCATTGCCACCCTTGCCGGCTTCTACCCGGATGTCCGCTTCATCTACGAATTTCATTTGCTGTTACCACTGGAGCGCCGCGAATAACACGACTTAAACGAAAAAACCCCGCCTGGAGGGACGGGGTTTTTACCGCATTACCTGTCCGAGAAATTACTCGGCAATAATGCTCACATATTTGCGGTTCTTCGGGCCTTTGACCTCGAAAACCACCTTGCCGTCCGCCTTTGCGTACAGGGTATGATCGTGACCACAACCCACGTTGCTACCGGCGTGAAAACGGGTACCACGCTGACGCACGATGATGCTGCCGGCGCTGACATCCTCACCACCAAAACGCTTCACACCGAGGCGTTTGGAGATCGAATCGCGACCGTTACGTGTACTACCACCTGCTTTTTTATGTGCCATTTGTCTCTACCTCTTGAACCTTAAGCGCTGATACCGGTGATCTGCAGCTCAGTGTAATACTGGCGATGACCCTGGCGCTTCATGTGGTGTTTACGGCGACGGAACTTGATGATGGTGACCTTGTCGTCACGACCATGGCTTTTTACAGTCGCCTTTACCTTACCCCCATCGACGAAGGGAGTACCAATTTTGATGTCGTCACCGTTGGCAACCATCAGCACATCGGAAAGGTCGATGTTGGCACCCACCTCTTCCTCGAGTTTTTCCACCCGCAGGGTCTGGCCCTCGGTCACACGATACTGTTTGCCACCGGTCTTGATTACCGCGTACATTGCCGCTTCTCCAAAAACAAAAATCTGGGTTGTTTCACCAACGAAAGACCGGCAATTCTAGCGCCTGCGCCGGCCAAGGTCAAACCCGTATTGCGGCTATTTTCACGCCCCTGGAGTCACTCCACCCTTGACACGCCCGCCCTGGCTACCTAGCATTTCGTCTCTTTGTGCCGGCAGACACCTATTTAGATGGAAATCCAAGACGTTTACGAGCTGATTGCCAATGACAGGCGGGCAGCTGACGAGCTGATCATTAAGCGCCTCCACTCCGAGGTGGTGCTGATTAACCAGATCAGCCACTACATTATTAACAGTGGCGGCAAGCGTCTACGGCCGGTACTGCTGCTATTGACCGCCCGTGCCTTCGGTTACCAGGGCACCGACCACCATGAACTGGCCGCCGTGGTCGAGTTTATCCACACTGCCACCCTGCTGCACGACGATGTGGTTGATGGCTCGGAGATGCGCCGCGGTAAGGATACCGCCAATAATGTCTGGGGCAACGAGGCCACGGTGCTGGTAGGGGACTTCCTCTACTCCCGCGCCTTCCAGATGATGGTAAGCGTGAATAACATGAGGGTGATGCAGATCCTCTCCGAGGCGACCAACACCATCGCGGAGGGTGAGGTCAAGCAGCTGCTCAACGTCCACAATGCCGACCTCGATGAGGAAGGCTATCTCGATGTTATCCGCAGCAAGACCGCCAAGCTGTTCGAATCCTCGGCCCAGCTCGGTGCGGTACTGACAGGCCGCTCCGATGAAGAGATACAGGCCCTGGCCGACTACGGTATGCATCTGGGGATCGCCTTCCAGCTCATCGACGATGCCCTCGACTACTCCTCCAGCAGTGAGGACCTGGGCAAGAATATCGGCGATGACCTGGCCGAGGGTAAGCCCACCCTGCCCCTGATCCACGTGATCAATAACGGTACACCGGAGCAGGCTGCACTGGTGCGCGAGGCCCTCGAACAGGGCGGCCTGGATCGCATTGATGAGATCAAATCAGCCATTGAATCTGCCGGCGCTATCGCGTACACTTCGCGCTCTGCGCAGGCGGAGGCAGACAAGGCCATCGAAGCCTTGTCGGTATTGGAGGACTCCCCCTACAAGGAGGCCCTTACCACACTGGCCCATTTTGCCGTTCAGCGCAGTCATTGAGTCGATAAATATCGGGGTGTAGCTCAGCCTGGTAGAGCACTGTCTTCGGGAGGCAGGGGCCGGAGGTTCGAATCCTCTCACCCCGACCAATGATTTTCAGAAACCGGCCTTCGCGCCGGTTTCTTCGTTTTAGGCCCCTATTTATCCAAAGCGCTTTCATTGCCCGCTCGGGCGGCCCCAATGAAAAAGCCCCACATGTGCGGGGCTTCAATCACTGAAATTGACGTTTCAGCCCCTGATTAAAACGGAATATCATCATCGAAATCATCGAAGTTGCTACCACCGGCAGGTGGTGCGGCCGGAGCAGGTCCACCCTGAGACTGTGCGGCGGGCTGTTGGCGACTCGGTGCACCGCCACCGAAACCCTGGCCCTGGCCCTGGCCCTGACCCTGACCCTGACCCTGACCCTGACCCTGACCCTGACCCTGACCCTGACCATTATAATCAGAGGCACCGCCACTACGACCACCCAGCATTTGCATCTCATTCGCAACAATTTCGGTGGTGTAACGATCCTGACCGTTCTGATCCTGCCACTTGCGGGTCTGCAACTTGCCCTCTAAATAGACCTGGGAGCCCTTCTTCAGGTACTCGCCGGCGATCTCACCCAGACGACCGAACATCACCACACGGTGCCATTCGGTGCGTTCCTGCTTCTGGCCGGACTGGCGGTCGGTCCACTGTTCGGTCGTCGCCACAGAAATATTGGCCACTGCCGCGCCATTGGCGGTATAACGAACCTCCGGATCCTGTCCAAGATTCCCGACCAGAATGACTTTGTTCACACCACGTGCCATATATCTATCCCCTCACCTTATTCGCTTCTTGTCTGTTTATCGCTGACATACCCGGGTCAGGAACCGGCTACTGAAAACTGTTTCAGGGCATCCCTGTCCAGCATCATGTTATCCACCTTAAGGTAGGCAATACCATCATCCACATTTACGCTCGCCTCCGCTACCCCTGAGAGTCCAAGCAACTGTTTTTCCATCGCTTCGGCGGCCGGTATATCCCGTACACCGACGTTGAGGACCTCGGTGCTGAGATAGGGGGGCTCCAGCATGGTCAGGGCCGCCACCAGCCACAGACCTAACATCGCGGCAGTAAATAAAAATACCGTCGCATTGCCAAACTGCCCGTGCAGCCAGCCACCTGCAGCGCCGCCGATAAAGGCGCCGATAAACTGGGAACTGGTATAGACGCCCATCGCTGTCCCCTTGCTCTGCGCCGGGGCGATCTTGCTGATCAGCGAGGGCAGGGTTGCCTCCAGCAAGTTAAAACCAAAGAAAAACAGCTGCAGCATCAGGGCAATTGTCCAGAAGTGCTCCAGACCTGTATATAACCCCAGCTGTGACAGAAGCAGCATTGCCACTGCCATGCTGAATACCGCCTTCATGCGCCGCTTCTTCTCGGCGAAGAGAATAAGCGGAATAGCAAAGGCTATGCCCAGCACCATCACCGGCAGATAGAGCTCCCAGTGATATTGCGCGTCCAGGCCGCTTCTCAACAGTGCAAGAGGCAGCACCACGAAACTGGCGGTCAGCGCCATGTGTAGCACCATAATACCGAAGTCCAGGCGCAACAACTGGGTGTTGCGCAGCACCGCCTTGAACTGTTCCGGCTCCGCCTCGGCGTCGCGATGGAAAACGCTGTGCTGCGGTGTCGGCACCAGCAGGGTCAGTACGGCAATGCCCAACAGGGCCAGTACACCGGTCATGGCAAAGATCCCCGATACACCAATCCAGTGGTTGAGTATCGGCCCGGCGACCATTGCGACCATAAAGGAGAGACCGATACTCATACCGATCACCGCCATGGCCTTGGTGCGGTGCTCCTCCGAGGTCAGATCCGCTGCCAGCGCCATAATCGCCGCGGCGATGGCACCGGCCCCCTGCAGGGCACGACCGAGGATAACCCCATGAATCGTAGAGGCTTCTGCGGCAACAAAACTACCCACAGCGAAAATAATCAAACCCACAACGATAACAGGCTTACGCCCGATACGATCGGAGAGCATGCCAAAAGGAATCTGCAAGATCGCCTGGGTCAGGCCATAGATACCGATGGCCAGACCAACGAGGAAAGGCGTCTCCCCCTCAAGATGTTCTGCATACAGGGCAAAAACGGGAAGGATCATAAACAGGCCAAGCATCCGCAGGGAAAATATCCCGGCGAGGGAGACGGCTGCGCGGCGCTCCTGGAAAGTCATGGTCGAAGCTGACATGAGTGAAACATCCGGAGGTAATAGTGACTGACAAATAACATGGGCAATACTTTTGCGTGTGCCCGATGAAACAACGTATATTAGCAGGTTCGTCTGACAGCGGAAATGAGCATGGATTCAATCAAAATACGTGGTGCGCGCACTCACAACCTGAAAAACATCGATATCGATCTGCCTCGTGACAAACTCATTGTATTGACCGGTCTCTCCGGTTCCGGCAAATCATCCCTAGCCTTCGATACCATCTATGCCGAGGGGCAGCGCAGATATGTCGAGTCCCTCTCGAGCTACGCGCGGCAATTTCTTTCGATGATGGAGAAGCCCGACATTGATCACATCGAGGGCCTGTCACCGGCGATCTCAATTGAACAAAAATCCACCTCGCACAATCCGCGCTCCACTGTTGGCACCGTAACCGAAATTTACGATTATTTGAGATTGCTCTTTGCCCGCGCCGGCGAGCCACACTGCCCGGAACATGACACGGTGCTACAGGCACAGACTGTCAGCCAAATGGTCGATCATGTTCTCGCTCTTCCCGAGGGCAGCAAGCTGATGCTGCTGGCACCGGTTATTCAGGATCGCAAGGGTGAACATCAACAGGTGCTTGAGGAGTTGCGAGCACATGGCTATGTGCGCGCCAGGGTCGATGGCAAGGTTATCGAACTGGATCAGGTCCCTGAGCTCGAGCTGCGAAAGAAGCACACCATTGAGGCGGTCATCGACCGTTTCAAAGTCCGGCCCGATCTCAAACAGCGCCTCGCGGACTCTTTCGAAACCGCCCTGCATCTCTCTGATGGGCTGGCGCGCGTCGCCGATATGGATGGAGAAGATGAGGACATTATCTTCTCCTCCCGCTATGCCTGCCCGGTATGTAACTACTCGCTATCAGAACTTGAACCACGTATTTTCTCGTTCAATAATCCGGCAGGCGCCTGCCCCACCTGCGATGGTCTCGGCGTACACCAGTTTTTCGATCCCTCCCGAATCGTCGTACACCCCGAACTGAGCCTCGCTGGTGGCGCCATTCGCGGCTGGGACAGGCGTAATGCCTACTACTTCCAAATGCTCAAATCCCTGGCAGAGCACTATCACTTCGACATCGAACAGCCCTTTGAACAGCTTCCCGAGCAGGTTCGCCAGGTCCTGCTCTATGGCAGTGGTGAGGAGGAGATCACCTTTCATTACCAGTCGGAACGTTCCGGCAGTCGCACACGCCAACACACGTTTGAGGGGATTATTCCCAATATGGAGCGTCGTTACCGCGAAACGGACTCCAGTGTCGTACGTGAGGAGCTGAGCAAGTATCTCAGCCAACAGGCCTGTCCTAGCTGCCATGGCAGCCGTCTCAATGAAGCCGCACGCCATGTCTTCGTTGCCGGCAAACGCCTACCCGATCTCACCTCATTGCCGGTGGGACGTGCCCGTAGGTTCTTTCATGATCTGACGCTGCCAGGCTGGCGCGGTGAGGTTGCGGATAAGATCGTCAAGGAGATCGACGAGCGGCTGACCTTTCTGGTGAATGTCGGTCTCGACTACCTGAGTCTGGAACGCAGCGCCGATACCCTATCCGGTGGGGAAGCCCAGCGTATTCGCCTGGCCAGTCAGATAGGTGCCGGGCTGGTGGGCGTTATGTATGTCCTTGATGAACCCTCCATCGGTCTGCACCAACGGGACAACGAGCGACTGCTTGAAACCCTGTTCCGCCTGCGTGACATGGGCAACACGGTGATCGTGGTGGAGCACGATGAGGACGCCATTCGCAGTGCAGACCACGTGGTTGATATCGGCCCCGGTGCCGGCAGTCATGGTGGCGAAATCATCGCCCAGGGTACCCCTGCCGAGATCATCGCCAGTGAACCCTCACTCACCGGACAATACCTGTCAGGCAGACAAAGCATCACTATACCTGCCAAGAGGAATGCCCCTGACCAGAAGCGGATGCTGAAAATTCGCGGCGCCAGCGGTAACAATCTCAAGGGGGTTAATGTCGACCTGCCGCTGGGGTTAATGACCTGTATCACCGGCGTTTCCGGTTCAGGCAAGTCGACCCTGATCAACGACACGCTCTACCGCCATGCCGCTTTGGCTATCAATGGCAGCGGTGAGGATCCTGCCCCCTGCGCTGAAATCATCGGCCTGGAACAATTCGATAAGGTCGTCGACATCGATCAAAGTCCGATTGGACGTACTCCGCGCTCCAATCCGGCGACCTATACCGGACTGTTCACCCCTATTCGCGACCTCTTTGCCGGCACACAGGAGGCTCGCGCCCGCGGCTACAACGCCGGACGCTTCTCCTTTAATGTCAAAGGTGGGCGCTGTGAGGCCTGTCAGGGTGACGGCCTGATTAAGGTCGAAATGCATTTCCTGCCCGACGTCTACGTCCCATGCGATGTTTGTAAGGGCAAGCGCTATAATCGCGAGACTCTGGAGATACGCTACAAAGGCAAAAATATCTTTGAGGTGCTGGAGATGACGGTCGAGGAGGCACGGGAATTTTTTGATCCGGTTCCGGCCCTGGCCAGAAAGCTGCAGACACTGATTGACGTCGGTCTCAGCTATATAAAACTGGGACAGGCCGCCACCACCCTCTCAGGCGGCGAAGCACAAAGGGTAAAACTTGCCCGGGAGCTGTCCAAACGCGATACGGGCAATACCCTCTACATCCTTGATGAGCCCACCACCGGACTTCACTTTCACGACATCGAACAGTTACTGCAGGTCCTGGAGCGGTTGCGCTCCCATGGTAATACTATCGTCGTCATCGAGCATAACCTGGATGTGATAAAAACCGCGGACTGGATTATTGACCTGGGGCCAGAGGGAGGTGAACGTGGTGGTGAACTGGTCATTGCCGGGACACCGGAGGAGGCGGCCGCGAGTGAAACCTCACATACCGGACACTTCCTCAGACCGATGCTCGCGGCGAGATAAGCTCGAGCGGATCGCCGACTAAAGCGTCGAACAGGATATCGGCACGACCACGATTGACGGCAATCTCAAGCAGCCCCGATGAGTTTTCGTAGCACAGGGGCTGCCCCTCAGGCACATCACTAAAAGTCCTGACACGCTGAATGTTGGTCCCCTTAAAACCCAGTCTGACGTCTGTAGGATATTCGCTCGCACGCAGTCCACTGATGAGATTGCCAAAGTGGTCTATGTAGATCACCGAAGCGAAGTCCCTGCCACTATCGACATTAAGCTTCAATTCAATACGCTCAGCCTGGGGGAAAGCGCCCTGTACGAGCATTGCGGCGACCGGCGCAAAGAGATCGCGACCATGAAAGCTGGCACTGATATTGGACGGTCGCCAGGTGATCCGCCAAGCCTCGACACGGGCACTACGAGCGGCAATGACCTCGAATAGACCGTTACCCGGGCCCACATACCAGTGACCATCGGCACGGACAATCATCGGGTCCCGCTCTGTGCTGCCGACACCTGGGTCAACCACACAGAGGAATACCGAATCCGCGGGAAAGCCTTTCTGATAAGTGGCAAGCAGGTGAGCGGCGGCAATAGGGAAGTAGGCTGGCGCATCGGCAAACAGATCAATGACCGGCTCATTCGGGACAGCTTGAGCCAATATCGCCTTCATCTGTCCCACGTACGGCCCGCTCAAGCCGAAGTCTGTAAACAGAACGATCATGGCTACAACCCGAGTATGACAATGCAGTAATTGTAAACAAAAAAGCCGGGCACATGGCCCGGCTTTTTATTGCATGAGCGTGTCAGCTTGCCTTTATTCAGCTGCTGCACCCTCGTCTGCGCCACTCTCCTCGGCATCCATCGGGCGGTCAACCAGCTCGACATAGGCCATAGGTGCGTTGTCGCCAGCGCGATAACCACATTTGAGAATACGCAGGTAACCACCCGGACGGCTTTCATAGCGCGGGCCCAACTCGCTGAAGAGCTTGGTGACAACGTCACGGTCACGGACACGGGAAAATGCAAGACGACGGTTGGAGACGCTGTCTTTCTTTGCCATGGTGATCAGTGGCTCGGCGACGCGACGCAGCTCCTTCGCCTTCGGAAGGGTGGTCTTGATCATTTCATGACGAATCAGAGAAGCCGCCATATTACGGAACATGGCTTTGCGGCTGCTGCTGTTACGGTTAAGTTTGCGGCCTGATTGACGATGACGCATTGGAATTTCCTTAAATACCGTTAAACGCTATACACTCGATGACTTTGATCAGGCACTTGCCTTGGAATCATCGGCATTTTTGATACTGGCAGGAGGCCAGTTCTCCAGGCGCATGCCAAGAGAGAGACCACGAGACGCCAGCACGTCTTTGATTTCAGTGAGCGACTTCTTACCCAGGTTCGGGGTTTTCAGCAGCTCAACCTCGGTGCGCTGAATCAGATCACCGATGTAGTAAATATTCTCAGCCTTGAGGCAGTTGGCAGAGCGAACCGTCAGTTCAAGATCATCAACCGGACGCAGCAGAATCGGGTCGATCTCAGGCTCAGCAGCCTCTTCGACGGACTGCTCCTTCCCTTCCAGATCAACGAAGCTTGAGAGCTGATCCTGAAGAATAGTAGCTGCCTTACGGATGGCCTCATCTGCCTCAATGGTACCGTTGGTTTCAATCTCAAGCACCAGCTTGTCGAGGTCAGTACGCTGTTCAACACGCGCACGCTCTACCGAGTAGGCAACACGGCTGATCGGGCTATAGGAGGCATCGATAAGCAGTGTCCCGATCGGCCGGGATTCGTCTTCAGCATCAATGCGCTGATTAGCCGGCTGATAACCGCGTCCCTGTTCGACCTTGAGCGTCATATTCAGCTCACCGCTTTTGGTGAGATTGGCAATGATGTGCTCAGGATTCATGATCTCGACATCATGGTCCAGGGTAATATCGCCGGCAGTAACCGGACCCGGGCCTTTCTTGGTCAGATTCAGGGTCGCCTGCTGACGGTTATTCATGCGAATGGCAACGCCCTTGAGGTTCAGCAGGATTTCGATCACGTCCTCCTGAACACCCTCAACGGCGGTATATTCGTGAAGTACACCATCAATGCTTGCTTCCGTAACAGCACTGCCAACCATTGAAGAAAGCAGGATGCGACGCAAAGCATTACCCAAGGTGTGACCAAAACCACGCTCGAGCGGCTCCAGTGTGACCTTGGCTGAGGTGTCGGTAGTCTTCTGGACACCCACCATACGCGGCTTGAGAAGTTCCAAATCTGAGCCCTGCATGTATCGTCCTCTCTAACGGTATCGGTACCTTGATTCTTAGTGCCGATAACTCTGCCCGGAGAGGCAGATGCTTCTCCGGGCAGTAAAATTTACTTGGAGTAAAGCTCCACAACCAGCTGCTCTTGAATCTCAGCAGGCAGCTCGCTGCGCTCAGGCATAGCCTTGAAGACACCTTCCAGCTTGCTAGCATCCACATCGATCCAGTCGGGAAGACCACGCTGCTGCGCCAGATCGACGGAAGCCTTAACGCGAAGTTGGGATTTTGCGCCTTCGGAAACTGCCACCACGTCACCGGACTTAACCAGGTAAGAAGGAATGTTCACCTTCTTGCCATTAACGGTAATGCCGTTGTGGCGAACCAGCTGGCGAGCTTCGGCACGTGAAACGCCAAATCCCATGCGGAAGACGACGTTGTCGAGACGGCTTTCAAGCAGCTGCAGCAGATTTTCGCCGGTAGAACCTTTCAGGCGATCGGCCTCTTTATAGTAGAGGTGGAACTGCTTCTCGAGAATGCCGTATGTACGACGCAGTTTCTGCTTTTCACGCAACTGACGTGCGTAGTCAGACAGACGCGTACGACGCTGACCGTGCTGTCCCGGAGGGAACGGACGGTTTTCGATCGCACACTTACTGGTGTAACACTTTTCGCCTTTGAGGAAGAGCTTCTCGCCCTCACGGCGGCAGAGACGACACTTGGATCCGATGTACCTAGCCAATTTACTATGCCTCTTGCTTATACACGACGTTTCTTGGGCGGACGGCATCCGTTATGCGGAATCGGCGTCACGTCGGTGATGTGAGTGATTTTGAAACCCAGGTTATTCAGAGCGCGCACAGCGGACTCTCGACCCGGCCCGGGGCCTTTTACCCAGACTTCCATATTCTTCATACCGTATTCCTGGGCAACGTTTCCAGCACGCTCGGCAGCAACCTGCGCTGCGAACGGGGTGCTCTTGCGTGAGCCACGGAAACCAGAGCCACCGGCTGTTGCCCAGCACAGGGTATTACCCTGACGGTCGGAAATGCTGATGATGGTATTGTTAAAAGATGCGTGGACGTGCGCAATGCCGTCTACAACATTCTTTTTAACTTTCTTACGTGTGCGAGTGCTCGCTTTTGCCATAACCTGTTTTCCCAAATAACGGTAAAATCAACCGCTTATATAGTTTGACTGATTACTTCCTAATCGGACGACGCGGACCCTTACGGGTTCGTGCATTCGTCCGGGTGCGCTGTCCGCGAACCGGAAGGCCACGACGGTGGCGAATGCCACGGTTGGAGCCAAGGTCCATCAGACGCTTGATGTTCATAGAAATTTCACGGCGAAGGTCACCCTCAACGATGAACTTGGCAACTTCACCACGCAACTTCTCGATATCCCCTTCGGTCAGATCCTTGATAGCAGCATCAGGCTTAACGCCCGCAGCGTCACAGATCTGCTTGGAACGGGTACGACCGATGCCATAGATTGCCGTAAGAGCAATTACAGCATGCTTGTTCACCGGGATGTTGATTCCAGCAATACGGGCCATTGAGCCACTCCCTCAAATCACAAAAGCATAAACGCCTGACGCGCTGTGAAAACGCGCCATCATAATAGTAAAACCTGTCTAGATCAAGGGGTGCGCGAGATTAATCCTCACGCAACCCACTCCGTCAATTTAGCCCTGACGCTGCTTGTGGCGAGCGTCAGTAGAGCAGATCACACGGACCGTACCGTTACGACGGATGATCTTGCAGTTTCTGCAAATCTTTTTGACTGAAGCACGAACTTTCATCTTGTGTCTCCAATAAATTCAATCAGCGGCCGCCGTTACATGCCCGGTCTGCCGTAACCCTTCAAATTCGCTTTCTTCATCAGGCTGTCATACTGATGTGACATCAGATGTGCCTGTAGTTGTGCCATGAAGTCCATGACCACGACTACGATGATCAGCAGTGATGTACCCCCGAAGTAGAACGGAACGTTCCACGACAGGATGAGGAACTCGGGCAGCAGGCAGACCAACGTAATGTAAAGTGCGCCAGCCAGCGTAAGACGACCGAGAATTCCATCAATATATTTAGCTGTTTGTTCACCAGGACGAATTCCGGGAACAAAAGCCCCTGATTTTTTCAGGTTATCCGCAGTCTCCTTCGGGTTGAACATCAACGCCGTGTAGAAGAAGCAGAAGAAAATAATCGCTACCGCATACATTGCGACGTATATCGGTTGTCCAGGCGACATCATTGCAGCGATATCCTGCAACCAGCCCATCCCTTCGCTACTACCGAACCAGCCTCCCAGCGTTGCCGGGAAGAGGATAATCGATGATGCAAAGATCGGCGGAATCACCCCAGCCATATTTACCTTTAGTGGCAGATGGCTAGACTGTGCCGCGTACATCTTACGACCCTGTTGCCGCTTGGCGTAGTTGACTGTAATGCGGCGCTGGCCACGCTCTACATAGACCACCAGCGCGGTCACCAGAATGGCCAGTGCAAACAGCACCAGGAGCATCACCGGATTAATCTCACCGGTACGGGCAAGCTCCAAGGTACCACCTATGGCACTGGGCAGGCCGGCAACGATACCGGCAAAGATAATCAGAGAAATACCGTTACCAATACCACGCTCAGTGATCTGCTCACCCAGCCACATCAGGAACATCGTGCCAGAAACCAGCGTCACAACCGTAGTCAAGCGGAAGGCGATGCCTGGCTCAATGACAACCGGTAGGTTACCGGGAGCCATTTGCGACTCAAGCATAATCGCCACACCAAGTGCCTGGAAGGTAGCCAGAGCCAGTGTAGCCATGCGGGTATACTGGGTAATTTTACGCTTACCGGAAGCCCCTTCCTTGCTCAGCTGTTCCAGCTTGGGTGAAACCTTCGTCAGTAGCTGAACAATAATCGACGCCGAGATGTAGGGCATGATGCCGAGTGCAAACAGTGAGAAGCGTTGCAGGGCGCCACCAGAGAACATGTTGAACATGTCAATGATGGTGCCACGCTGCTGTTCAAACAGTTTTGCCAGCGCCTCAGGATCGATACCCGGGACCGGAATGTGCGCACCGATACGAAAGACCAACAAAGCACCGAGCACAAACAGCAGACGCTGCTTCAGCTCGGTCAGCTTGCCGCCGGACATGGCATTGGCCATCGCTGAAGCAGATGCACCCATTATCAGGCCTCTACTTTACCGCCGGCAGCCTCGATAGCTGCCTTAGCACCCTTGGTTACACCAAGACCACTGACGGTCACTGCTTTATCGATGCTGCCAGAAGCGATAACTTTCGCACGCTTAACATCCTGACGAACAATATTTGCCGCCTTGAGCGCAATCAGATCTACCGTATCGCCCTCGACCTTGGTCAACTCGTTAAGGCGAACCTCAGCGGTATAACGACCGATGCGGGAGCTGAAACCGACCTTGGGCAGGCGACGCTGCAGCGGCATCTGACCGCCTTCGAAGCCTACCTTATGGAAACCGCCGGAACGGGACTTCTGACCCTTGTGACCACGACCGCAGGTCTTACCCAGACCTGAACCGATACCACGGCCAACGCGTTTTGCGCTTTTCTTGGCACCTTCACCAGGTGCAAGTGTATTCAGTCGCATGTTAGTCCTCTACTACCTTAACCATGTAGGACACCTGATTGATCATGCCGCGAGTGCATGGGGTGTCTTCAACTTCAACGGTTTGGTGCATACGACGCAGACCCAAGCCTGCAACAGTTGCCTTATGACTCGGCAGACGACCGTTAACGCTACGCACCAGCTTGATTTTGATCGATTTCTTATCAGCCATGGCTTATTCCAGAATATCTTTCACGCTCTTACCACGCTTGGCTGCAACATCCTCAGGGGAAGACATATCAGTCAAGCCATTCAATGTGGCACGAACTACGTTTACCGGGTTACTGCTACCGATGCACTTTGCAAGTACATTATGCACGCCGGCAGCCTCAAGAACGGCACGCATAGCACCACCTGCGATTACACCAGTACCCTCAGAGGCAGGCTGCATGTAAACCTTGGCAGCACCGTGACGGGCGTTCACTGCATACTGCAGCGTACCGTTTTCGGTGATGTTAACCTTGCGCATATTGCGACGCGCGCTTTCCATCGCCTTCTGAATAGCGGCAGGAACCTCGCGGGCCTTGCCGGTACCGAAACCGATTTTGCCCTCGCCATCGCCAACGACCGTCAAGGCGGAGAACTGGAAGATACGACCGCCCTTTACGGTTTTGGATACGCGGTTGACACCGACCAGCTTCTCAATCAAGCCGTCATTATTGGGTGCTTCAAATCCAGCCATAGTCTAACCCTTAGAATTCCAGACCATTTTCGCGCGCTGCATCGGCAAGAGCCTTAACGCGTCCATGGTATTTAAAACCTGAACGGTCAAAAGCAACCTTGGTAACACCAGCTGCTTTTGCCTTCTCTGCGATTGCCTTGCCTACCGCAACTGCAGCATCAGAATTACCGGTAACTTTAACACCGGACTTGATGTCTGACTGTACAGTCGATGCGGTAGCAACGACCTCAGAGCCGTTGGGCGCAATGACCTGGGCATAGATATGACGCGGTGTGCGGTTGACGCACAGACGATACATACCAAGGTCGCGAATCTTTGCGCGAGCACGGGCGGCGCGACGCAAACGTGTTTCTTTCTTCGATTTCATCGCCTAAACCCTATTTCTTCTTGGCTTCCTTACGGACAACGCGTTCGTCTGAGTAACGAACACCCTTGCCTTTGTAAGGTTCCGGTGGACGATAGGCGCGGATCTCAGCAGCGACCTGACCGACCTGCTGCTTATTGATGCCCTTGACCGAGATTTCAGTCTGGCTCGGGGTTTCAATAGTGATCCCCTCCGGCACCTCGTAATTAACAGGGTGGGAGAAACCCAGTGTCAGGTTCAGAGTCTTGCCCTGTGCCTGCGCGCGGTAACCCACACCAACCAGCTCCAGCTTTTTCTCAAAGCCTTCGCTGACACCTTTAATCATTGTGTTGAGCAACGCACGGCTGGTACCAACCAGGGCATTAGCCTGCTTGGTTTCAACGCGTGGCGCGAAGCTCATGTCGTCACCTTCCTGCTTGACCTCAATATCAGAATGAATCTCATGAGTCAGGCTGCCGTTGGAGCCTTTTACCTCAAGCATCTGACCATTGACGTTAACGGTCACGCCGGAAGGAATGGTAACTGGTTTCAAATATCTAGCCATGCCTCACCAACCTTAGAATACAGTGCACAGCACTTCGCCACCGTGACCAGCCTTGCGCGCAGCACGGTCTGTCATCACACCAGCGGATGTTGAAACGATAGCGACACCAAGCCCGCCCATAACAGTAGGCAGCTCATCCTTACCCTTGTACACACGCAGACCAGGACGACTAACGCGCTTAACCCGTTCAATAACAGGCTGGCCCTGGTGGTAGCGCAGGGTAATTTTGAGCACCGGCTTACCATCGATATCCTGTACAGCAAAGTCCTCAATATACCCCTCGTCCTTAAGGACCTGGGCAATTGATTGCTTCACCTTTGATGAAGGCATGGAAACCTCCACCTTGTTTGCAGATAACCCGTTTCGAACACGGGTAAGCATATCTGCAATAGGATCAGTCATGCTCATTCGGTAATGCTCCTAAGTTTTCTTTTACTGCAATGCAGCGTCTTACCAGCTTGCCTTACGCAAACCGGGGATATCGCCACGCATGGTTGCTTCGCGCAGCTTGTTGCGACCGAGACCAAACTTGCGATAGTAGCCGTGAGGACGCCCAGTCAGATTACAACGATTGCGCTTACGAACCGGGCTGGAATCACGCGGCAGCTTCTGCAGCTTGACCACCAGCTCATTCAACTCTTCCATGCTCAGATCGGGGTTCTTCATCTGAGCCTTGATTTCGGCGCGCTTGGCAGCATACTTCTTGACCAGCTTTTCACGCTTAAGTTCACGCTGCACCATGGAAACCTTTGCCATAATCCTGTCCTCAGCCTTTGAACGGGAAGTTGAACGCTTTCAACAGCGCCCGCGCTTCGTCATCGCTATTTGCAGTAGTGGTAATGGTGATATCCATACCACGCAGGGTGTCGATCTTGTCGTAATCAATCTCAGGAAAGATGATTTGCTCA
>JBEPXU010000007.1:0-21773 GCA_041641735.1 Ectothiorhodospiraceae bacterium | reverse complement strand
GATTGTCTGGGCATCGAAGGCGCCGTAGTAGTCACCGACACCGGCGTGGTCACGACCGATGATGAAGTGGGTGGCACCCATGTTCTGGCGGAAGTAGGCGTGCAGTACCGCCTCGCGCGGACCGGCATAGAGCATGTCGAAACCGTAGCCGGTAACCATGGCGCTGTTCGGCGGGAAGTAGACCTCCACCATCTTGCGGATGGCCGCATCGCGTACAGGGGCCGGAATGTCCCCCGGCTTGAGCTTGCCAAGAAGCATGTGGATCACCAGGCCGTCGCAGCCGAGGCGCTCCATGGCCATATGACACAGCTCTTCATGGGCCAGGTGCATTGGATTGCGGGTCTGGAAGGCGACGACCTTGTTCCAGCCGCGTTCGGCGATTTCATTGCGGATCTCTACCGCGGTGCGGAAGGTATCCGGGAAGTCCTCGGCGAAGTAGGAGAAGTTCAGCACCTGGATCGGGCCGGAAACGGCCATGTTGCCCTGACCGTTAAAGGCGGCAACACCCGGGTGCTCCGGGTCGGTGGTGCGATAGACCTTTTCGGTCATGGTGGCCATCTGCTCGGGGGTGACCTCCTCAATGGCCTCGATGTCCATCACGGCCAGCACCGGGTTGCCGTCGACGTTGGGATCACGCAGGGCGATGCGCTTGGCCCCGTCCAGCTTGTCTACCTGCTCTTTGCTGGTGAGATTCATCACCGGTACCGGGAAGAACTTGCCGTCGGGCAGTAGCATGGTCTCGGCGGCGGCTACTGCTTCTTCCACGTTCATGTAGCCCTGCAGGGGGTTGAAATAGCCGCTACCCATCATGACCGCGTTGGCGGCAGCCTGGGAGCTAAGCAGCATGGAGGGCAGGGATTCTGCCTCATGTTTCAGCGCATCGTGTTTGTCTGAATCGTAGACAAACAACGGCTGTAATTCGTCGGAACCGACTGGCTTGATCATTCTGAGCACTCCTTTTGGTCTGGTCTTATTCTTTTCTTGCCCGCGACCCTGGTGAAAGGCTGCAGGCATGGTAAACCGGTTGGCCAACCACTATACAACACACATTTTTTGGCTGGTAATAGGAGGCTTGGATGGGGGTATAAAGGAACGCCCGGTGAACGATTCCCCTGCCTCTGCGGCTGCTGACGTGTGACGGTACAAGTCGCCCTTCTCCTGAAGGCCAGAGATAACGATACGCAAGTGGAGGCGCCGTAAGAGAAAAGGACACTAATCGGTGGACTTTTTATACTCCGCAGAGTGTACACAGGATCTGGCGATAGCCGTTTTGTCGGGAACCGGTAATGAACAGGCGATGTTCATTTTGTACCCTTTTTTGTATGCTAACCGAGAAAGCAGGCCTATATTATTAAGAGCACAAGGAAATGTAGCCTAGTCAAACCGCGCGGGAGGGTTCGTGGGAGAAGATACGCAAAAGCTATACGACAGGTTGATTAGCCTGGAAGAGGAAGTAAAAAATTTACGTGAAGGCTACATCATCGTCAATACGCGCTATGGCGAGTCACTGTCCGTGTTGAAAGAATTAACTGCCCATGCCACCGAAGCTTCCAAGCGTGCCTCGGATTCAGCAGAGAGGGCAAAGTCCGCCGCGTCCCATGCTTCGATCGCGGCAAAAGAGGCTGCAAGCAAAGTGATCGTTAATGCGGCGAAAGCCGCTGCAAAAGCTTCAGCGGAAGCTGCAGAGGCAGCAGCCTATGCGGCTGCCGCATCGGCTGCTGCGTCATCAGCCGCAGCAACCGCGGCGTCACAACAGGCAGAGGAGATAGCCAAGAGGTTGTCAGCTGAAGCAGCGGAATCTTCGAGGATAGCGTCAGAAGCGGCGGCAGAAGCGGTCAAACTGTCTAACGAGGCAGCTGAGGCTGCCAGGGAGATGAAGTAAGCCGAGGGCTCTGGATGTTCACCTATGGCAACACACATATAGGGTATCGCGTACCAAAGCAATGGTGAGGCCATAGTGGCTTGGCCAGTGATGATGGCGATAGCCATGTCTTCTCCCATCGATTTGAGTGGTCGATGGAGATGAGAGGACCGGAGTACGCAAGCAAAATCAGGGTAACGGTATGAGTAGCAGCTGGAGCAGCCGCTTTGAGAAGGCATGACATACTTCGGTTAACCGTGGAAACAAAAAAGGGCGCCTGGTGGCGCCCTTTTTTGTTATGCAGCAGTCAGCCTTTACACGGTCTGGTAGTAAAGGTTCTGCGGGTGGTTGGCCTGGGCGAAGAAGAACCAACGCTCGAACAGCAGACCAACGTACTGGATGAGGAAGGCGCTCATCAGCAAGCCCTTGCTGCCGTCCATACCGGCCCACAGCAGCAGCAGTGGGACGGGGAAGACCAGCACCAGGAAGATCCACTTGATGGATTTGAGGAAGGCAGCGGTCTTGCCGTGGAAGAACTCACGGGTGTTGAACGAGCCGCCCATCATGCCCATGGCCTCCTGTCGCACATTGGTGTGACGTACGCCGATGGCTGTTTGCACGGTGGATTTGTACTTGATGCGCGCGTTGCGGATCAGGCTGGCACCGCGGGTGAGGAAGGCGGCGAAGGTGATGATCATCGCCCAACCGGCGTAGAAGGTGACCAGTTCCGGCGCGCTGTAGGCCGCATAGGCCGCGGCCAGGGTAAAGCCGGAGGCGCCACCCAGCAGCAGGTAGTTGACCACGGTCAGGGCGCAGGCCCACTCCTGCAGGAACTTGATGCTGGCGTAAATCATGCCGGTGCTGATGAACAGGGCGAATACAGCGGCGGTGGTGATGGTGCCTAGTACCAGGGTCAACTGACCGTTCAGCTCCGGAGTCCCGAACAGGTCGGTATCCCAACCAAAGTAGTGGAATACGCCGTACAGGAATACCAGACCCATGACCATCGGCATGAAGATCAGTTCGCGGGAGAGCCAGGAGGTGCGCCACTGGGTCACACCACGCCAGGCGCGTGTGATCATGTAGCTGGGCTTACCCAGGTGGCCCACCGCGGCGATGAGACCGCCGACCAGAAATGCCAGGGCGATAAAGCTGCCATTGACGTAGAAGCTGCTGTCCTGTGCGGGCAAAAGGTTAGCCGCCGAGTAGCTCTGCTCGGTGAACAGGGCCAGAAACAGGCCCTGACCCACCCCGATAAGGGTGGTGAGGAAGATTACGGAAAACGTCGGGTGCATCGTTTTAACTCCAAAATTATTGCATGGCGGGGCGGCTCAAGTCCGCCCCTCCCCGTATCAATTACATCAACCAATCGTCCAGCGAGACGTTCTTGCTGGTTTCATGACGGATATCCTCTTTCTTCAGCGGATTATCCACACGTACCAGCTCGTCCTCATGGATGCTCATGTTGGTCTTGCGACGCGGCAGGTAGTGATTGGCCGGCTTGGTACCCCACTCGGGCATCAGCTGGTAACCGCCACGCTCGCGGATCGCCACGGAGACCTCGGAGTCGGAGTCATGAACATCGCCGAACAGACGGGCCGAGGTGGGGCAGGCCAGCACACAGGCGGGCTTGCGCTCGCTCTCGGGCAGCGACTCGTCGTAAATACGGTCGACGCAGAGGGTGCACTTCTTCATTACCTTCTGGTGTTCGTCGAACTCACGCATGCCGTAGGGGCAGGCCCAGGAGCAGTACTTACAGCCGATGCACTTGTCGTAGTCCACCAGCACGATGCCGTCCTCGGAGCGCTTGTGGCTGGCGCCGGTGGGGCACACCGGTACGCACGGGGCGTCTTCGCAGTGCAGGCAGCTCTTCGGGAAGTGCAGGGTCTCGGTGTTCGGGAACTCCCCGACCTCGAAGGTCTGCACACGGTTGAAGAAGGTACCGGTGGGATCCTTGGTGAACGGATTGTCGTCGAACAGCGGTCCGGCAGGGCCGGAGGTGTTCCACTGCTTACAGCTGGTGACGCAGGCGTGGCAGCCCACGCACACATTCAGGTCGATAACGAGTGCTAACTGGGTCATCAGAATTCTCCCTTACGGGTAAACAGTCCGGCGAAGTAGTTCTGCCACGGACGTCGTTTCGGGGTACCGGGTACGGCGGGCATGGTGTCGTATTGCGGGAAGGTGACCTTCTCCTCATCCGGGCCGGCCGGATAGATACGCACACGTACGTCGTACCAGCCTGCCTGACCGGTGACCGGGTCGGAGTTGGAGATGTGCTCGCCGGCTTCATTGGCGGGCAGCTCCTCGCTGATCACGTGGTTGAGCAGGAAGCCCTGTTTGGATTCGTTGGCGCTGCCATCGAGGTTCCAGGCGCCGGAGGCCTTGCCGACCGCATTCCAGGTCCAGACGGTGCCCGGCTCGACCGCTTCGGAGTAGCGGCAGAGGCAGCGGACCTTGCCGTGCATGGACTCGACCCACATCCAGCCCTCGTCCTCAATACCGGCAGACTTGGCGGTCTGCGGGTGGACATAGAGGAAGTTGTAGGTGTGGATCTGGCGCAGCCACGCATTCTGGCTGTCCCAGCTGTGGTACATCGCCATCGGACGCTGGGTGACAGCGTTCAGCGGGTACTTGTGCTTATCGGACAGTTGCCCCTCGAGCGGCTCGAAATAGAACGGAAGCGGGTCGAAGTAGGTCTCGACGCGCTTGCGCAGATGCTCTGGCGGCTGCTTGCCCTGGCTCTTGCCCTGGGCGGCCAGACGGAACTTCTGCAACACCTCAGAGTAGATGTGGATGTTGATCGGCTCGTCGTAGCGGGTAAGGCTATGCTCCTGGGCCCACTGCAGGTAGCCCTGGTTCCAGTTACGCATGTACTGGTAAGACTTGGGCAGCTCGTAGTGGTAGACGCAGTTGTTCTTCTCGTACATCTTCCACTGGTCCGGGTTGGCTTCGCCTTTCATGCCCTTTTCGCCGGACTTGCCGCGCCAGCCGGCGAGGAAGCCGATGCCGGAGCCGGGTGCGGTCTCGAAGTTGGTGACAAAGTCCGGGTAGTCGCGGAACTTGCGTGAACCGTCCTCGCGGGTGAACGCCGGCAGCTTCAGGCGTGAGCCCAGCTCGATCAGCACCTCCTGGAACGGCTTGCACTCGCCCTTGGGTGGAACGACCGGGATACGCACGGAGTCGACCGGGCCGTCGTACTCGGAGATCGGGCGGTCCAGCATGGACATGACGTCGTGGCGCTCCAGATAGGTGGTATCGGGAAGCACCAGATCGGCGTAGGCGACCATCTCGGACTGGAAGGCGTCGGCGACGACCAGGAACGGGATCTTGTACTCGCCGTTTTCGTCCTTATCGTTCAGCATGTTACGCACTTCATCGGTGTTCATGGTGGAGTTCCAGGCCATGTTCGCCATGAAGATAAGCAGGGTGTCAATCGGATAGGGATCCTGACGCCAGGCGTTGGTGATGGCGTTGTGCATCATGCCGTGGACGGAGAGCGGGTGCTCCCAGGAGAAGCCCTTATCGATACGGACCGGCTCGCCCTTGTCGTCGACAAACAGGTCGTCCGGATCGGCCGGCCAACCCAGCGGCATGCCGCCCAGCGGGGTGTTGGGCTTGACGTCTTCCGGACCGGTCGGGGTCTTCGGGCACGGCGGGATCGGACGCGGGAACGGTGCCTTGTGGCGGAAACCGCCGGGACGGTCGATGGTGCCCAGGATGGACATCAGGATGGACAGGGCACGGATGGTCTGGAAACCGTTAGAGTGAGCGGCCAGGCCACGCATGGCGTGGAAGGCAACCGGGTTACCGGTCACGGACTGGTGCTCGTTGTCCCAGACGTCGGTCCAGGCGATCGGCAGCTCGATCTTCTCATCGCGCGCAGTAATACCCATTTCGTGGGCCAGGCGCTTGATGGTCTCGGCCGGGATACCGGTGATGTTGGCGGCCCACTCGGGGGTGTACTGATCGACACGCTCCTTGAGCAGCTGGAAGCCGGGCTTGACCGGGGTGCCATCCTCAAGCTGGAACTCGCCCAGCAGACGCGGGTCGGCGCCTTTGGTACGGCAAACGACCGCCTTGTTGCTGTTGCGGTCCCACCACAGTTTGTTCTGCGGATCGAAGCAGCCTTCCTCTTCCGGTACCTCGGCACGGACAAACATACCGTACTCGGAGGAGTTCTCATCCAGGTTCACCAGCTCGGCGGAGTTGGAGTACTGCAGCAGGAAATCACGGTCGTAGAGGCCGGTCTTGATGATCTCGTGCGTGATCGCCAGCAGCAGGGCACCGTCGGTACCGGGCTTGATGGGGATCCACTCATCGGCGATGGCCGAGTAACCGGTACGCACGGGGTTGATGGAGATGAAGCGGCCACCGTTGCGCTTGAACTTGGACAGCTCGATCTTCAGCGGGTTGGAGTGGTGGTCCTCCGCGGTGCCGATCATCACGAACAGCTTGGCGCGTTCCAGGTCGGGGCCGCCGAACTCCCAGAAGGAGCCGCCGATGGTGTAGATCATGCCGGCAGCCATGTTCACGGAGCAGAAACCGCCGTGGGCTGCGTAGTTCGGGGTACCGAAATTCTTGGCGAAGAGGCCGGTCAGGGCCTGCATCTGGTCGCGGCCGGTGAACAGCGCGAATTTCTTCGGGTCGGTGGCGCGGATGTTGCTCAGGCGCTCTTCCAGGGTAGAAAAGGCCTCTTCCCAGGAGATCTCCTCGAACTGGGCGTCGCCACGCAGTGCCCCTTCCTTGCGTTTGAGGGGCTTGGTCAAGCGTGCGGGGGAGTACTGCTTCATAATCCCCGAGGAGCCCTTGGCGCAAATGACACCTTTATTTAGGGGGTGGTCGGGGTTGCCCTGGATGTAACGGACTTCGCCGTCACGCAGGTGTACGCGGATGCCGCAACGGCAGGCGCACATATAGCAGGTGGTGTTTTTGACCTCGGTACGACCCTCGGCCAGTACTTGGGCAGTTTCACTCATAGGTATCTGCTCTCGGTTTACTCTGGACCCGGTTTGCCGCCTCTCGGGCTCGCCGGGTCTGGACACTGAAAAGCCGAGGAGAAAATAACCAGCAGGCTATTCCTTTCCCCGGCCCCAAACATAAGGGCGCTGGAGTTACCCGAAAGCGCCCTAAATAAGTAATACTATTTGAATATACTAATATACCATTTCTTTATGGGGCGTTTCCAGATTGATCTAGGTCAATAAGTAAATTTTTTACCTATTTTGCCATAGAATTTTTCTACCTAACCATAGACGATGATTATTGTGTTGTCCTTGACAATACGCCTGTAATTTCTCCGGTCACCCTCCCCAAGGCCCTAATATAAAGTGCATCAATAGAGGCAAAAGATAGTTCTGTTTGGACTGCCCGGCGTTAGTGGATAAGGTGATGCGCACGAAATAGTTCAGGGTCTGTCTTTCATGCGGTCGCATGTCCGCCGGGAGACAGGGAAACCAACAAAAAGCGATTTTCGCTGTATTACACCTATATAAGAGTTGATTGAACTGTGTGGTTAATCGCGGGGGGGTGCAGGTCAGCCTGCACATCACTGTCGGGGCAGAATGACAACTGCGGTGTGCCTGAGTCCGGGGCGCCCCTGCCATTAACCCCACTAATCAACTCACAAGGATTGCTAATTAGCGAAGTCGTATTCAGGTCTTTATCATTCACGGCGACAATAATTTCCCAGGAGAGGAGACGATGATAAGTACAAATCCCTTTAGCGAGCTTTCCGAACTCATTCCGCCAATGGCCATGCAGACATACATCATTGTGATGTTTCTGATGGTTATTGGGGGGACGATCCTCGATACCATTCACAAGAAAAGCGCCAAGTACTTCTTTGCCAATGCGCAAAAAGCACAAAAGAATGCACGACGTACCGTTGGCGGTGGTGAAAAGGTGGGCCTTGCCGTCCAGACCGTTGCCAGTGAAGTGCTGACATCGTCCGAGTTTGCCAACCCGCAGCGTCGGCTCTCTCACCTTTTCACTATGTATGGTTTCATCGTCTTCATTGTCTCTACGGTAGCCCTGATCTTTGGTTATCCGACTGAGGCAGAAGCGGGTATCTGGCCGCTGCTGTGGCACCTGGGCGCACTCAGTTTGGCCTTTGGCGGTTACTGGTTCTGGTTCTTCATCCGTGTCGATGTCTCTTCCGAGGGCAAGACCTGGTACAAGCTGGCACAGGCGGACATCTTCATTGTGTCTCTGCTTGCCACCGCTACCTTCGGCCTGATTTGGTCTGCAACTCAGGGCGGTGCGATTGGCTGGGTATTCTTTATCCTGTTCCTTCTCTCTGCCACCACCCTGTTCAGCACCGTACTGTGGTCCAAGTTCGCACACATGTTCTTCAAGCCCGCCGCGGCTTACCAGAAGAAGATTACCCGTGCCGATGGCTCACAGGAAAACCTGCCTGATCTGGGTGAACTGACCGATTCAGCCCTGCAGCAACGCTATCCTGATATTCCTGAATATATGGGCACCAATCCGCCTTATATGGGACTTGGCATCAAGCGTGAAAAACCGAGCCACTACTGAGTCGTTTCAACTGAACAAGAATACTAGAGAGGACTGACATGCCAACTTTCGTATATATGACGCGTTGTGACGGTTGTGGCCACTGTGTGGATATCTGCCCGTCAGACATCATGCATATCGATACCACTTATCGTCGTGCATACAACATCGAGCCGAACATGTGCTGGGAGTGTTACTCCTGCGTTAAAGCCTGCCCTCACCACGCGATTGATGTGCGTGGCTATGCGGACTTTGCACCGCTGGGTCACTCGGTACGTGTTATCCGTGATGAGGAGAAAGGTGTTATTGCCTGGCGTATCAAATCGCGCAATGGCGAAACCGACCTGAATCTGCTGGCACCGATCACCACCAAGCCCTGGGGTAAGGAGATTCCTCAACTGAGAAATGTTCCTGCACCGAGCAAGGAGATGCGTGACAGCCAGCATCTGTACAACGAACCGAAATACATTCGTCTGGACGATGGTGATATCCACACCCTCGAGTCCAATGGTTTGAAGATGATTGCCGGTGTGGAGGGATACTAATGGTTAAGACAGTAGTAGAAGACAATATCGATATTCTGGTTGCCGGTGCCGGCTTGGGTGGTACAGGTGCCGCTTGGGAAGCCCGCTACTGGGGTCAGGACAAGAAGATCGTTATCGCCGAGAAGGCCAACATCGACCGTTCCGGTGCGGTGGCTCAGGGCCTGTACGCCATCAACTGCTACATGGGTACCCGCTTCGGTGAGAACAATCCCGAGGATCATGTTCGTTACGCCCGTATCGACCTGATGGGCATGGTTCGTGAGGACCTGCTGTTCGATATGGCGCGCCACGTAGACTCGGCTGTTCACCAGTTCGAGGAATGGGGCCTGCCGCTGATGCGCAACCCCAAGACCGGCGCCTACCAGCGTGAAGGTCGCTGGCAGATCATGATTCACGGTGAGTCCTACAAGCCGATCGTGGCCGAGGCCGCCAAGAAGTCTGCCGACAAGGTCTACAACCGTATCTGTGTAACTCACCTGCTGATGGATGATTCCAAAGAGAACCGCGTTGCCGGTGCTGTTGGTTTCAACGTCCGTACCGGTGACTATCACGTCTTCAAATCCAAGACCGTTGTCGTCGGCGCCGGTGGTGCTTCCAACATCTACAAGCCGCGTTCCGTCGGTGAAGGTGCCGGTCGTGTATGGTACGCCCCGTGGTCTTCCGGTTCCGCTTACGGCCTGATGATTCAGGCGGGCGCGAAGATGACCCAGATGGAAAACCGTATCGTACTGGCCCGCTTCAAGGACGGCTACGGCCCGGTTGGTGCTTACTTCCTGCACCTCAAGACCTACACTCAGAACTGCAACGGTGAAGAGTACGAGTCCAACTGGTTCCCCGAGCTGGAGAAGATGGTTGGCAAGCGTTACCTCGACGTGGAAGCGTCACACCGTACCCACCGTCCGATCCCGACCTGCCTGCGTAACCACGCCCTAATCAACGAGGTGAACGCCGGTCGCGGTCCGATCCACATGGTGACCATGGAGGCTTTCCAGGATCCGCATCTGGAAGAGATTGGCTGGCACAACTTCCTGGGTATGACCGTTGGTCAGGCCGTACTGTGGGCCGCCACCGACATCAACCCGAAGTATGAAAACCCCGAGCTGACCACTTCCGAGCCCTATGTTATGGGTTCCCACGCTACCGGTTGTGGTGCCTGGTGTTCCGGTCCTGCGGATATCTCCCCTCCTGAGTACCAGTGGGGTTACAACCGTATGACCACCGTTGAAGGTCTGTTCGGTGCTGGTGACGCTGTCGGCGGTACCCCGCACGCGTTCTCCTCCGGTTCCTTTACCGAAGGTCGTCTGGCTGCCAAGGCCGCCTGTCAGTACATCGATGATGGCAAGGCTGAGGGTATCCGTGTATCCCAGGAGCAGATCGAGCGCCGCAAGGCCGAGATCTTCAAGCCGATGGAGCACTACAAGATCTACCGTAATGAAATCGTTGCCGGCAGTGTTAACCCGAACTACATCAACCCGCGTCAGGGTCTGGACCGTCTGCAGAAGCTGATGGACGAGTACGCCGGTGGTGTAACCGTTAACTACATGACCAACGAAAAGCTGCTCCACATCGGGCTGAAGAAGATGAAGATCCTGGAAGAGGATCTGGAAAAGGTAGCCGCGGAGAACGTCCACGAGCTGCTGCGTGCATGGGAATTGAAGCATCGTTTGCTTGCCTCCGAGTCCGTAATGCAGCACACCCTTTTCCGTAAGGAGACCCGTTGGCCCGGTTACTACTACCGTGGTGACGCTATGAAGGTTGACGACGAAAACTGGCACGTACTGACAGTTTCCCGTCGTGATCCCAAGACTGGCGAATACACCATGGAGAAGGCGCCGTTGTACCACATCGTGGACGATGAGCCTGCTGCTGAGTCAGCGTAATCGCCAGCAACACTCGCGGGAGGCTATGCCTCCCGCAGTGATAAAAGACCAACAAAATGTTGGTCTTTTTTTTTGTGAGTACATGTTGTCTAATAATCTGCCTCAACTCTGTTATAGTGAATAATTCAAGGCAGTTAAATTCTAGAGAGTATTCAATGAACATAATCGATAAAACAGACGAGGAGCTTAAGGACATCGCCTTTCCCATGTGGGATGACCTGATTACGTACTCCAATAAAGGTCAATACGGAAAGTTTATTCGAAACTTTTCTTATAGCCTGCTGCTCGGACTGAATGAGGTCGAAGTCGGGAAACAGTTTGCAAAGAGCGAACTGGCGCGCAACCTTTCTCCTGACTATGACTTTCTCGGATTTATTCGTCGCGGTGAGCACGTTACCTGTCTGTTCAGGGTGCGCAGTACTAAAAAAGAGGGCGATTATCTGGGGCGTATGGTCATTGGCTATGAGAAAGACGAAGTTAAAATTTTCGGCGCATCAATTTTCTAAATCATTATGAGTGAAACTATTCAAGATAATAAGTTTGTCGAACTGAACTATAAAGTTCTCGACAAAAAAACCGGGCAGGTTCTCTCGACTGTCGAGTTTCCACTGAGTTATGTCCATGGTGCCGATCAGGTGCTGGCCAAGCAGGTCACCGATGATCTGGAGGGTCGCTCACAGGGTGATATTATCGAGGTCCCTATCGATGGAAATGCGATTTACGGGCCCCGTGATGAGAACCTGGTCTTTACCGATAATATCGAGAATGTTCCGGAAGACTACCGTGAAGTCGGTATGAAGATACTGATGGAAAACGAGAAGGGCGACACAAAAGAGTTTATCGTCACACGTGTGGATGACAAAACCCTGACCGTGGATGGCAACAACCCACTTTGCGGCAGAGAGCTCATCTTTAAGCTTGAAGTGTTGACGGTACGTGATGCCACGCCGGAAGAGATCGAGGCGGGTACCCGGGTTATCAACGGCCCTGATATCGATGTCGATCCGGATAAGATCGTCCCGATTTAAGAACTCCGGATGTTATCAATACGGAGACCCGGCAGGGCCGTCCGACATGAGAATGCCGACGTAGGGCGCATAGGTGAGTACCGCGCCCTGTGTTGGTCCCAACTCATTGAAGGCCGTTACCACTTTTATCTGAAGTTCTTCATTCTTCGGATCGGCTTTAAGTTCTTCCATCGCCGTCATAAACGGTAGGAATTCATCACTGTTAAGATGCATCTTCAGCATCTGGATCGACTCATCGATTCTGTCGATATCAAGGTCTTTACCGGTATGCGCCTGCCGCTCCACTTCAGGCTCGTCGAATTCCGGTGGCTCGTCGTAAACATTAGCACCCAGTCCGGTGGTCGCTGGGTTTACGGCCTTGAGCCCGGCAAATGACTGGTATTCATCTGTCGCTTTTTGCTTCAAGGCACTGACAAAAGCATTGAACTCCTCAGCATTCGGCTTTCCCAAAAAGAGAGAGAGCAAAGCCTCGCCATTTACGCGACTGGTAAAGTCCAAAGATGATCGGCTGATAACCGGCTCAGGGTTCAAAACCGTCAGCATAACGGTCAATGTCTCTTCATCCTTGAAGAGGGGCTTGATTCGAACCTTGACGTAATCGTCAACGATCTCGAACTCCTGTGTGCCTTTAAATAGGTGCTTTTGTGTGAGTTTCATCGTCTCAGCGCATTGATTGGGGTTTTAATTATCGAAGACGTCATCGATCAGGCTGGCGACATATTCATGCATATAGGATTTTTCACCGCAATGCAGCAGTTGCTCGTCTTCGGTTCTAAAGGTGATGTATGGGTGAACTTGCGTCCCTTCAAGCTCAATGTGGGCGGTATCGTCGATAGTGCTGGCCACACTGAAGGCAATCTCACCGGTTAGATCCCTGACTTCATCGCCGCGATAGCCTGCCGTCGCGAGTTTGAACCTGATTTGCTCGATAATTTCCCGGATAAGGATTTTTTGATAATTATCGAAAGTATCGAGATCAGCATTTAGTTGCATTTCAATCACCCTTTAATTCTTATCGTTTACGTTGTTTCATAAATACACGAAGCCATTTTACTAAATGGCCTCCGTTGTGTTTCGGTTTCGGTGCAGCGATGCAGGACAGCACCTGGCGTTCCCTGCGTTCTGACATCCAATCCTGCTTATACGCGTCGTTTCCTGTCAGAAAGTCGATTTCACTGACCTTGTCGGTTTCGATAACATGCTCCATCAGGAAGCCCGTTAAAATCGAACCGGGTGAGTAGTGCTTCCACTCCTGGTCATAGACCAGCTTAAAAATACTGGCCTTGCCATGAAGCACAAACCAGAATTGTGCCGCCACCGGTCGTTCCCCGACATAGAGGATGGCGAGCCTCAGCCAGCCTGCCTCCGATAGGGTGGAAGCCAAGCCATCGATAAATTCGCCATAGAGCTCATTGGCCTTCCAGCTCCTGTTATAGACCGCGTTGTAGTCGGCCATTGCCTGCGGCAGGTCAAGCTCACAAAAAAGCTGAATTCTGAAGCCATGCTCGCGCTTAAGCTTACGCGCTTTTCGAGCGATAGTGTTACGCACTCTTGCTGGGCGCTCGGCCATATACTCCTGGAACGTCTGCCCGCGCGTGTGGTGGACCCAGTTGTAGAAGCGAAACCTCCGCTGGCAGTTGACCCCTAATGACTCCATGGCTTCCTGGAGTGCATCAAGATTCCTGTCATCTTCGGCAATCGGCTCCAGGCGCAGTGAAGAAAAGGGCAGCTGGGTCAGCCCCCTGGCCAGGCACCCAATGACCTCCCTCTGATTGTTCTCTGTCAGTAACAGCGTATAGAGCGAAGAGTAGAGGTTCGTGAGCGCAAGCCAGTGCTCTGTACTCCGCTTCATTAATGGCAGTATGGCCTGGATCTCATCGCCCTCAATAACACACGCCAGTACTGTTTTCTGCGTCTCATCAAGGGCATTCCGGGTCAGGTTCTCAAACCAGCGGCGCGAGAAAAATAAACTGCTTTCGGCTGCCCGGGAAAACAGGGAGTCGGCACTGTCCGGTAACTGTTCCCAGTCGTCATAACAGACAAACTCCATAGCCGATTCTCTGGGTGGGCTTTAGTTAACCGACTCGTTGCCGCCCTCGGGGGACCCTGACATATCGATCATTTCGGACACCTCTAGCGTACCGCTGATTTCCAGGAAAGGGCAGGATTGTGCTGCGGCGATAGCCTCCTGCATCGAACCAAATTTCATGATCCCCATTCCTGACATCGAGGACATGGTTCCCTGGGAGGCCGAACCATCCGGTCGAACCGTGTGCGTATCCTTGAACGGTATGGCAGGACTGACAACGGCATCGCCCAGTGATATCAGCCACTGCTGAAATTTTTCCAGGTGCTTTTCTCCCTCTGCAGGGTCGGTAGGGTACTCGCCCCCAAGGTAAACGAAGAAATATTGCGGCATACGATAATGTCCTCAGCAGAAGCTTGGAAATGAAACGCTGATTCTAATGGAATTCGGCACTAAATTCAGGCGAAGACAGGGGGATGGGGAGGAAAAAAGCGATGTATCACGCCCTCAGGATTCGGCATGCGATAAAATGGTCATTGCTGGCTATAATGCCAATTAATGTGGGCATGAGTGGCTTCGATGCTGACTGGCTATACCGCTGTGTCTTAGCGTGAAAACCGCCGATACCCTTCCATTTCGCAGGCAGCTAAAACAATTATTTATTGCTCCATAAAAACTTCAAGCTGCACAGGTGGTTGCTGGCTACCTAGCCGTTTCTGTTATACTTTTATTCGTCTTAAAAACAATTTTCAGCGTGATCGTTTTTAACTGCGAATCCTTGTAGTGGCGAGCACGATTACGAAGCAAAAGGTGACATATGAGCGGAGAAACTAAAACCAGACCAAAAGTTCCTGAGGGCAAAGCTCGTTTTGTTATAACCCGTCAGAAAGAGGCCAATGAAAAAGGCTACGTGGGTTATGAGACCATCTGGGAGCCCTTCCAGAAAGAGGTCCCGTACACCACTCCGAAGCGCCCCTGATCTCACAGGTGTGCTACCTTACGGGGGAGCCGATGAGCCCCCCATAAGGTACTTCCCTCCATACCCGCACCAAGACGTCCCTCAAAACACCTGCCCTCCCCCTGTGCACTGACCTGAGTGCTTTTGGCCCGTACTAAGCCCTTGCGATACCTGTCCATATGACGCCAGGCTGAATAACGATTAGCCCCTCTTTTATTACACGTTTCCGAGCCGGTACAGGCTTAAAGTGCCATGATGGGCCACCTGACCCTACACCCCATAACCCTGGCTCCATAGCTACAACCGGCGCAGAGGCCTGAACAGCTGCCTATACTGTGGGGGAACAGGTGCAGAAACTGCCCCTCAAGCTTAAGGTATCTACCGGCGTAAGGCTTTTTGAGTCTGTCGGTAAGAAAAAAGCATACAACCGGAATCAAATTGGTATCCTTGTCGAAAAAACAAGCGGTCCTTTTATGCGTCGACTGACAACACTCCTGTTTCTGACATGGTTTATCCTTTTGCCCTGGCAGCCGCTGCACTCGCAGGTGGATGAGGAGAGTGTGCGTATTGGGGTTCTGGCCAAGAGGGGGGACGAGCGTACGCTGATGAAATGGGGCCCGACGGCGGACTACCTGAGCCGCGAAATTCCGGGCTACCGCTTTGTTATCGTACCGCTCGATTTTGAAGAGATTGGCAAAGCGGTGGCAGCTAAGGACATTGACTTCGTTCTGGCCAACTCGGGTATCTATGTGGAGTTCGAGTCGCGCTACGGTGCCGGGCGGATCGCCACCATGCAGAACCTAAATGGCAAGCGGGGATATACCCGTTTCGGCGGGGTGATATTTACCCGTGCCAATCGTGAAGATATCCGTAATATCGAGGATGTTCGAGGCAAGCGTTTTGCAGCGGTCAAAGAGAACTCCCTGGGCGGTTATCTGATGGCATGGCGTGAATTGGAGCACTTCGATATCACGCCGGCAAAAGATACCGAGCTGAATTTCGCCGGTACCCATGACGCGGTGGTACAGGAGGTGCTGCAGGGCAAGGTCGATGTCGGCACGGTTAGAACCGATACGCTCGAACGTATGAGCAGGGAGGGCAAGCTCGACCTGTTGCAGGTCAAGCTCCTCCACCCGCAAAAACATGAAGGATTTGCCTACCTCTGTAGCACCCGACTCTATCCGGAGTGGCCTATGGCCAAGCTTGCGCATACCCCGGAACCCCTCGGTCACCTGGTTGCCTCTGCCCTTCTGCAAATGCCGCCGGATAGCAAAGCGGCAAGCGCCGGACAGGTGTACGGCTGGACGGTACCGCGCAATTACCAACCTGTTCACGAGTTGATGCGCGAGCTGCATGTCGGTCCCTATGCAAATCTCGGCAAGATTACCCTTGAAGACCTCTTGCGCAACTACTGGCACTGGTTACTGTTGACCGCACTGGTACTGCTTTTGTTGAGTGCCGCCACCACCTATGTCACGCGCCTTAATTTTCGCTTGCGCCAGACCGAAGGCGAGCTGATCGGGGCCCGTGACCATCTGGCAGAGAAAGTCCGTGAGCGCACCTCGGAGCTGGAGGACAGCCACCGCAGGCTTGAGCGCATCAGCCGTGATTGGAACGACGCCTTTGATGCCATCAGTGATCCTATTTTCATCCACGATGCCGGGATGCGTATTGTTCAGGCCAACCCGGCCTACTGCGAGCGTGCGGAGGCTTCCCTGGAGGCGATGCTCGGGCAGCCGTATTATGAATTTTTCCCAAAAATGGATGGCCCGCTGCACGCCTGTCAGACATTCCCGGAGAGATTGCACACGGAGGGAGAGGAGTTGCAGCTCGAAAGCGGTGAGGTCTTTGTCTCGCGCTCCTTTGGAATCACTCGGGCAGATAACACCGTCCGCCATGCACTGCACATTCTTGAAGACGTCACGGACATCCGACGTGCTGAGTCGAGGCGCCGTACCCTTAGCCGTGCGGTGGAGCAGGCGGGCGAAGGGGTTATCATTCTCGGCAGGGATAAAAAAACCCTCTACTGTAATCCGGGTATGAGTCGCCTGCTCGGACGCTCCTACCACGAGGAGCACTGCATTCCCTCGATGGGGGATATTCGAAAACTCGTACCCGCCTATTTTGCCAACCAACTGCTGCAACTCTTCGGAGACGTCGAGCATGGGCAGAACAGCGCCTCAGCGGAGATGGAGGTCGTGACCCATAGCGGTGACAAGCGGCCGGTATTCATTACTGTCGGTGCGATCCGCGATGAGGAGAATGCGCTGGATGGATATGTGCTTCTGTTGCTGGATATTAGTGAGGTCAAGCAGGCCGAGCAGGCGCTGACCTACCGTATCGGTCTTGAATCGGTGATTGCCGCGATTGCTTCGCGTCTGATCAATATTGAGCCGGCAGAGATCGATCGCGAGATCAATCAGGCCCTGCGACGTCTGGCTGAGTTTGCCGGTGCCGATCGAGCCTACCTTTTCACCTACGATGAGTCTGATGACACCATCAGCAATACCCATGAATGGTGCAAGACGGACGTAACCGCCCAGTTCGATTCGCTGCAGCGGCTGTCGCTTGCGAATCTGCCCTGGTTGCACGAACGTTTCCTTTCCGGTGAGGTGGTGCGGGTTGTTGATGTGACGGCTTTGCCGCCGGAAGCAATGGCCGAGCAGAGCGAGTTTCTGCGCGAGTCGATCCGGTCCCTGCTTAATGTCCCACTGAACTTCGGGGGGGCATTTGCCGGCTTTATCGGTTTTGATAATGTCCATCAGCCGCGCGAATGGGCAGAAGAGGATGTCCGTTTGTTGCGGGTTGCCGGTGAGATTATCTTCAATAGCCTTGGCCGGGTCAGGGCAATGGCGCGTTTGCAGCGCAGTGAAGCGAGCCTGGCCGCCGCACAGCAGATAGCCCAGATGGGCAACTGGGATTGGAATATCACTAGCGGCGATCTGGCCTGGTCCGATGAAATCTATCGCATCTTCGGTCTTGAGCCGCATCAGTTTGCTGCCACCTATGAGGCCTTCCTCGAATCGGTTCACCCGGATGACAGGGATCATGTCATCAGTGAGGTAAACAAGGCGATTACAAGGGAGAAGGGATACGAACTCGATCACCGTATCGTTCACCCAGATGGTAATGTGCGCATCGTCCATGAGATCGGTGAGGTACGTTTTAATGCCGAGGGGGAAGCGATACGCATGATCGGCACGGTGCAGGATGTGACCGAACTGCGCGAAGCGGAGCAGGAGACCCGGCGCCTGAACCGTGCCCTGCGAACCCTCAGCCTGTGCAATGCGGCTCTCATCCATGCGCAACGGGAAGACGCCCTGATAGAGGAGATATGTCGCATTCTTGTCGATGATGGCGGATACCGTTTTGCCTGGGTCGGCTACGCCGGGCAAAGTGAGGAGCGACGGATAGAGCCTGTCGCTCATGCCGGTTCCGATCGAGGTTTTCTGGATACCCTCAACTTGGGCTGGGCCGATGATGAGAATGGCAGGAATCCGGCAGGTTTTGCGATCCGCACCCGCAAGAGCTTTATCGTACGGGATATCGCCTCGATGCCAATGAGTTCAGCGGTATGGCGCGAGGCAGCGCAGGCGTGCGGCTACGTATCGGTTATCGCCCTGCCGCTGATCTCCGAGGAGGAAGTCCTGGGCGCAATTACCATTGATGCCGGCGAGGCCGATGCATTCGATGCTGCTGAGCAGCACTTGCTCGAGGAGATGGCGGGCGATCTGGCCTTCGGTATCCGTACACTGCGCAACCGGCGCGAACAGGAGCGTGCCGAAAAGGCACTCGCAGAGACCGAGGAGCGCTTCGAGGACCTGTATGAGAGCGCGCCCAATGCCTACCTGTCGGTTTCCTCCGAAGATGGATCACTACTCCAATTCAATCAGGCCCTGTGCGAAATTCTGGGCTATCCGCGTGATGTTATGGCAGGGATGAAGGTGTTTGACCTCTATGCCGATACCTCTCAGGGATTGTCGAAGGCGAAACAGCTGTTTAAACGCTTCAAACGTGGCGAGAGTTTTCGGGATGTGGAGTTGCAGATGCGCCACTGGGATGGCCACCCGGTTTGGGTCAGTGTCAGCATCGACCCGGTGATGGGTGAAAGCGGCAAGGTCCTGGAGAGCCGCTCCAGCATCATCGATATCTCAGCCCGTAAGCGTGCCGAGGAGGAGCGCGGCCACTTTGCAGAACGGCTGCAGCGCTCCCTGTTGCAGACCATTCGTGCCATGGCGATGACCATCGAAAAGCGCGACCCCTACACTGCCGGTCACCAGGAGCGGGTGGCTGAGCTGGCGGTAGCGATCGGTCGGGAGCTGGGGCTGGATCAGCAGCGTATCGAGGGATTGCGCCTGGGTGCGCTGATTCACGATATCGGCAAGATCTCGGTGCCGGCGGAGATCCTTAACCGCCCCGGTAAGCTGGAGCCTGAGATGTTCAATATTATCAAGATGCACCCGGTAATCGGCTACGACATTATCAGCGGTATCGATTTCCCCTGGCCGCTTTCAGACATGGTGCTGCAGCATCACGAACGGCTCGATGGCAGCGGTTACCCGAAAGGTTTGCAGGGGGATGCCATACTGCAGGAGTCGCGCATACTGACGGTGGCCGATGTGGTCGAGGCCATGGCGGCGCACCGCCCCTACCGTGCCGCGCTCGGGCTGGAGCGGGCGCTGGATGAAATAGAGCGGGGGAAGGAGAGCCTCTACGATGGGGAAGTTGTCGATGCCTGTTTGAAGATATTTCGTGAAGGGAATGCGATGGATGAGTGGGTTGCCTCACTGAGTTATCACTGATGATGAGGGCTTTCCGAAAAAAGGCCTGTCCATGGACAGGCCTTTTCATTTTGCAGGGGCGAAGTGTTACAGCATCCGCTTGAGGATATCTTTTTCGCCACCCTTGTCTTTCAGGCGGTGTTTGATGACACCTGCCATGTGCAGCACGATGATAACGAGTATTGTCCAGCCGCCAATCTCGTGTACCTCATGGGTAAACCCACCCACAGACTTACTCTCGCCGACGATGGCGGGCATTTCGAACAGACCAAAGAAATGGATCGGATGGCCGCCCGCGTTAGACATCAGGTAGCCGCTGACCGGCAGGATGATCATTAACAGGTAGAGCAGTCCCTGCAGGGCCTTGACCACTGCTTTCTCCTTTGGCTCGAAGCTGGCAGGCAGCGCCGGGGCGGGGCTGACGGCGAGCCAGGCCAGCCGTACGATAATCAACACTAGCGCCAGTACACCGAACGACTTGTGCAGGTCGTAGAGCTGGAAAGCGTATTGCTTCTGCTCCGCCGTCTCTTTAGGCAGATCAGCCATATAGATACCAACACCGATGAGGGTCAGAATGATGGCAGCCATCAGCCAATGGAGGGTTTTTGCCATGCTGCCGTATTCAGTTGCACTGTTCTTAAGCATTGATTTCCCTTCTCTACATTTGGGGGTGGATGATTAAATCGCCCGGAATGTTACCACTCCCACGATTAAGTTGACCACCCTGGTGGGTGTTTGTGCGTTAAGGGATTGAAAGGTCGTGACGGAGCTCACTTCAGGGTGTGATGTCTGTTGCGTTGCGACTTAACAGGTATTGCTTGCCTGACAGCGTATCCTGCATCAACACCTCAACGTTTCTTTGCCAGAGGACGATGGTTTTGCAGCGGGGGGCGTCGGCGTCCCCCGTGCACTTAAAGGCGCCATCCCTGTCCCAGGCTAATACCGGGTAGCCGGGAATGGGCCTGATATGCAGGGAGGACGGTGGTTGTATCGCGGTCTGTGGTTTCTGCGCAGGTAAACCCAGCAGGGAAAGGATGAGGGAGGGGAGTTCATAATGTGCGATACGCCCGATGGCTAGCGGTCCCCTCTTACCGTCTATCACTAGGAGTGGGGTAGAGGTGAGCTTTAGCAAATCCTCCTTGTCAAAGTGATTTCGTGAATGGCCAAACGCATTCAACTCTCGGTAACCACTTAGGCTAGGTCCAAAAAATGGGGTGTGATCACCCGTGACAATAATCAGGGAAGAGGGGTCGGCCTGGCGAAGGGCTTCAATATGCGCATAGATTTCCCGCGTTGAGTGATAGATCGTACTCAAATACCGGTTGACCAGGTTGTTGTCAGTCGTGGCTGGTTGGGTTTTTTTCCTCTTCTGATTCAGAGTATAGGGATAATGCTCGGAGAGTGTGAGGGTATAGTCGAACAGCGGTTTGCTCACGTGTTTTAAGTAGGCGCGATTTTGGCGGAATAGACTCTCATCGGACAGGAGTCCGCCGTTAAGGTCATCCTGTTGGAAATCCGCTCTGTGGCGATAGGTATCAAAGCCAATGCGCGGATAGGCGCTATCCCTGTTCCAGAAATTTTTCTTGTACGGGTGTGAGGCGATTGTGCGATACCCGGCCTGAGCCAGTTGCCTTGGCAGACACGGGATCTCACGATTAGTGAGCTTATTTTCAAAGGCAATGATTCCGTCCATGATTGGCATCCCGCAAAGGATCTCAAACTCGGCATTCGCGGTTCCGCCGGTGTAGACGGGGCTCAACGAAACAGAACTGCCGCCTTGTTGGTAGAGTCTCCTGAATGGAGCGTAAAAAGGGTCCTTCTCCTTGGGCAGATTAAGTGTTGTAAGAGGGTCGATGAAAGACTCGACCAGCACGAGATGCACACTCCTTTTTCCCGATATGTTGTTAGATTTATTCTGCGGTGATGAGGTGCCGCGCAGGCCCGCTAATACCGTGGCACTATGCGCTACGGCAATTTGGGTTGGGGGCGAAATGTTATCCGTCAGGAAGCGTGTTGTTTGGTGCAGTGTATAGACTGAGGCGCCCTGGTTAAGATAGTTGTATCCCTTGTTCCATATTTGCGTTGGATACTGCATGTCCAGCCACGCCTTGATCTGCGACGGATAAAAGCCCAGTGCAACACCTGAGGCGATTGCGAAGAGTGCCAGCGCGGAAA
>JBEPXU010000006.1:17881-22281 GCA_041641735.1 Ectothiorhodospiraceae bacterium | reverse complement strand
CCGGGGTTACCAGCCCCCCGCATACGATTATGGATAGCATCAAAAGCCTCAGCGACTTCTTTCACAAAAGCGATACACGCTACCGTGTTTTCGACATGGGGCGGGGTATCCGCAAGCTCACCCCGGAACAGTTTACCCAGTTCGAACAGGGGCAGCAGCCCTACCCCTACCCGCTGCAACAGCATGCCTGGCTCGGGATCCTCGGCTGGAATGACAAGGAACGCGAGCAGCAGTTTATCTGGTTCCTCAAGTTTCCGCTGGATGAAACCGGCCACCTGATCCAGGCCACCCGCGATGATTTTATGGCGCGCATGATGGCCAGCCTGGGTCACAATATCGAAGCCATCCAGGAAGGCGAGGCGCTGCAGGATGGCATGAAGGAGAGTCCCTACGGATTCAAGCCCAAAGAGAGCGCGATGGCCGGCTTTCACGCCAAGGCCACGAGGGCAATGGGCCAGCCGCCCAGCCGTTTCTACGAACACGCGCAGAACTACTTTAAGGGCGAACCCGGCTTTGACCAGTGGGCCTTTGTCGGTATTCAGGGCATTGCCGATGTCGCTGCCAGACTTGAGGATGACGACAACCAGCAGCGCGTGATCAATGCCCTTCCGCAGTTGCCGGCACCGGCACTTGGCGCCCTGTGCGGCTTTCTGGAGAATGAGGAGTTCGGCACCGCACTGGCCGAGGCCCTGCAGCAGCGCCTCAACCGGGAGCTGGAGAGCGAGGAGGCGGACATTAACGTCATTGCCGCCCTGCTGCGCGGCTTTGCCTGCTGCAAGGCCACCGGCCTGCGTGATGCGGCGATGCGCTCAGCCCTGGAGAGCAACCACGCCAGTGACATCAACATCCTCGCCGCAATTGCCGCACGCAACTGGGAGAGCCTGCATGACGCCGACATCGCCCGCTCGTTCTGCGAAGCGCTGGCGCGTAACGACCTGGGCAACGAGGCCTTTACCCAGATCATGGCGGACCTGCTCTACATCCCCGGAATGCGTCCCACCCTGCTGACACAACTGCGCAACCCCGACCGTTCCGAGGCCCTGAGCGAAGCGGTCGGCGCCATGTTCAAGACCCAGCTCTAAGCCCCTCCCTCTCCACTGTCCCAGCAAACTCCCCTACGGATCGGGCATTTCTTCCCGATCCGCATCTTTCCCTCTTTTTTCTCCGCTTGATTCATATCAAGGCTGCTTCCCTTTCCTGACGTTATTACTAGGTCGACCGTGAGTAACGCGCAGTAACCGTCAAAAAGGAGAAGCCAATGAGCGGGACATTTACCAAGAGCATGGCGCGCAACATCTTCATCGGTGGGAGCGCCTTTTTCGTCTTCCTATTTCTCGCCCTGTCGTTAGACACCGTAAGGGCACTGCCCGATCGAGACAACCGACAGAACATCACCGAACAGGTGGCTCTGGGCAAGAAGGTCTGGGAGGACAACAACTGCATCGGTTGCCACACGCTGATGGGCGAAGGGGCCTATTTCGCCCCGGAACTGGGTAACGTCTACGACCGCTACGGCAAGAGCACCGTTGCGATCAAGGCCTTCATTAGCAGCCGTCCGGTGGAGGGAATACCGGGTCGTCGCAGCATGCCGCAGTTCAATCTCAGTGAGAAGGAACTGGATGCCGTGGCCGAGTTCCTCAAGTGGACCTCGGAGATCGACGACTCCAACTGGCCGCCGAACATTCAGGGTTAATCAGGGGGATAAACAGTGAAATATCAATCGCAATTGGTCGCCAAACCCTATTTCATCGCCGCCATTGGCCTGTTCATCGGCCAGATTATCTTTGGCCTGATCATGGGTTTGCAATACGTCGTCGGGGACTTTCTGTTCCCGGAGATCCCGTTCAACGTCGCCCGCATGGTGCACACCAACCTGCTCATCGTCTGGTTGTTGTTCGGTTTTATGGGGGCTTCCTACTATATGGTACCGGAGGAGTCGGAGACGGAGCTGCATAGCCCCAAGCTGGCGCTGGCACTGTTCTGGATATTCCTCGTCGCCGGGGCACTGACCATCGTCGGTTACCTGGCGGTGCCCTACGCCACCCTGGCAGAGATGACCGGTAACGACCTGCTGCCGACCATGGGACGTGAGTTCCTGGAGCAGCCGACCATTACCAAGATCGGTATCGTGGTGGTGGCGTTGGGCTTCCTCTACAACGTCGGTATGACGGTGCTAAAGGGGCGCAAGACCTCCATCTCACTGGTATTGATGACCGGTCTGGTGGGACTGGCGGTACTGTTCCTCTTCTCGTTCTACAACCCGACCAACCTGGTGCTGGACAAGATGTTCTGGTGGTACGTGGTACACCTGTGGGTTGAGGGCGTGTGGGAGCTGATCCTCGGTGCCATCCTCGCCTTCGTGCTGATCAAGACCACCGGCGTCGACCGCGAGGTGATTGAGAAGTGGCTCTACGTGATCATCGCCATGACACTCATCACCGGCATCATCGGTACCGGCCACCACTACTACTGGATCGGCACACCGGAGTACTGGCAGTTGCTCGGTTCGGTCTTCTCCGCTCTGGAGCCGATCCCGTTCTTCATGATGACGGTCTTCGCCTTCAACATGGTGAACAAGCGCCGCCGCGATCACCCCAACAGGGCGGCGGTACTGTGGGCACTGGGCACGGCGGTAATGGCCTTCCTCGGCGCCGGTGTATGGGGCTTCCTGCACACCCTCTCGCCGGTCAACTACTACACCCACGGCAGCCAGATCACCGCCGCCCATGGCCACATGGCCTTCTATGGCGCCTACGTGATGATCGTCCTGACCATGATCTCCTACACCATGCCGCTGATGCGCGGTCGTGCCGCCGCCAACAGTAACAGGTCGCAGGTGGTGGAGATGTGGTCGTTCTGGCTGATGACCGTTTCCATGGTCTTCATCACCCTGTTCCTTACCGGTGCCGGCATCCTGCAGGTCTACCTGCAACGCTACAGCGATGCACCGCAGGCCTTCATGGTGGTACAGGAGAAGATCGAACTGTTCTACTGGATGCGTGAGTACGCCGGACTGGTGTTCCTGACCGGGCTGTTGCTCTACGTGGTGAGTTTCTTCATCGGCGGTAAGGAGCCGGCCCAACAGAACGCCTGACAACGAACCCATCTTGTGCAGAGGCGGCGGTAACCCCATCCATTCGCTCCAACCATGGAACCGCCCCTCTGCACCTTTTTACAGAGGTTTCCATGTATTCCACCACCGCAGTAATTGAACAGCGACAGGATGCCCCACCGGGGGATCTGGCGATATGGTTCTTCATCCTCGCCGAGTTGCTGGTGTTCGCCGTACTGTTCGTGGTCTATGCCGTGGCCCGGCGCAATAATATCGAACTGTTCGATCTGCATCAGCAGCAGCTGGACCGCAGCTCGGGCCTGGCCAACACGCTGGTGCTGATCACCAGCAGCTATTTTGTAATGCGTGCCGTGGCGGCAATCCGTGATGGTCGCGCACACCTTTGCTCCCGATGGCTGTGGGGCGCCTTCGCCCTCGGCTTTCTCTTTCTGCTGATCAAGGGAGCCGAATACCAGCATCACTTCGCCGCGGGTATAACGCTTCGCAGCAACGATTTCTACCTGTTCTATCTGTCGCTAACCTTTTTTCATTTCATGCACGTGGTTATGGGCATGGTGATCCTCGCCGCCGTCGCGTTCAAGGCACAACACGGCGGTTACAGTGCCACCGACTATACCGGGGTCGAGACCGGCGCCTCCTACTGGCACATGGTAGACCTGGTGTGGCTGATCCTTTTCCCGCTGGTCTATGTGATGCACTGATGATGAGCAAGGCAGCAACAGCACTGCGCCCCTGCACCGCCATCTGGCTACTGATGGTCGCCCTGACCTTCGTCACCTGGGCGGTCGGCCGGTTCGGACTCTCCGGCAGCGGCCTGAAGCTGGGCGTGCTCGCCATTGCACTGTTCAAGGGGCACTTGCTGGCGGATCACTTTATGGGGCTGCGCCGGGTGCGCAGCTTCTGGCGGCCGCTACTGAGTGCCTATCTGTTACTCCTCGGCGCGGCCCTGGCTGCCGCCTTTATTCTTTGACAGGGAGCTTGCCATGAGCACAAACCCGCAACCCGTTATCACGGACACCGAACATGAGCTGCCCTTCTACCGCCCTCAGGGCAATGAGGTGCAGCTATTCGAGTACGCCTGGCGTCACCAGCTTCCGGTGCTTATCAAGGGCCCGACCGGCTGCGGCAAGACCCGTTTCGTCCGCTACATGGCCGAAAGACTGGCACGCCAGCTTTATACCGTCGCCTGTCATGACGACCTCACTGCCGCAGACCTGGTGGGGCGCCACCTCATCGGCGACGGTACCACCACCTGGAGCGACGGCCCGCTGACCCGCGCCGTGCGCGAGGGCGCCATCTGCTATCTCGACGAAGTGGTGAAGGCGCG